>JALGZU010000024.1 GCA_025774735.1 candidate division LCP-89 bacterium
GACGGCTGGCGCGATGCTGGCATCCACGAGATCACCTTCGATGGCTCTAACCTCGCTTCGGGCCTCTACATCTACCGCCTCCGGGCGGGAGACTTCACCGCCAGCGGCAAGATGGTGCTGATGAAGTAAGCTAATCTGGGGAGGACAGGCATTTCTGCCTGTCAAACAAGAATGTCTGACCTCCCCAATTTTAATGTACGTGGAGGATGCTATGTACAAAACGATCTTATCACTTCTGATCGGCGGATTCCTGACATTCGCACCTGCCTTCGCCCAACCGCCCAATACCCTGTGGACTCAAACCTTTGGTGGAAGTTCTGATGATAATGGCTTCTGCGTTAAGCAAACCGACAATGGTGGCTATATCATTACTGGCGGTACCGCCTCATATGGCGCTGGCAACGTTGACGTCTATCTGATCAAAACGGATGCTTTAGGCGTGCAACAATGGTTTCGAACTTTTGGGGGAAATGATGTAGATAGGGGGAAATGCGTTCAGAATACCTGGGAGGGTGGATACATAATCGCTGGGGAAACTGCATCTTATAGCGGTTATTATGATGATGTTTATTTAATCAAGACCAACTCATTAGGTAATATGGTATGGTCTCAAACCTTCGGCGGATCCCACGTGGATGATGGCGAAAGCGTACAGCAAACTCCGGACGGAGGATATATCATCGCAGGGTCTACTCGCTCTTTTGGTGCGGGTTACTATGACGTCTATTTAATCAAGACGGATATGTTTGGCAACGAAGAGTGGAGTCAAACGTTTGGTGGGAGCGGCGGTGATAGGGGAAACTGCGTTCAGAATACCTCGGATGGCGGATATATTATCGCCGGATATACTGGCAATGATGTCTATTTGATCAAGACGGACTCTGCAGGCATTGAGCAATGGAGTCAAATCTTTGATACGGGTGAGGGTGACGTTGGTGAAGGTGTTCAACAGACCTTCGATGGGGGTTATATCATAACAGGTTATGGCCAATCAGGCGAGTTTTCTTATGCCTTTTTGATCAAGACCGACAGTTCGGGTGTAGAGCAATGGACTCAAACCTATAGCGAAGATCCCTATACTACCGGCAGAAGCGTTCAACAGACATCAGACGGTGGATA
This sequence comes from candidate division LCP-89 bacterium, assembly GCA_025774735.1. The sequence continues at coordinate 1,120 of JALGZU010000024.1, forward strand.
TATTGTAACTGGATCCTCCGGTTTTGGCATCGGGGGTGGTTTTGACGTCTATGTAATCAAGACCGATGCTTCAGGCGTAGAGCAATGGAGTCAGACTTTCGGTGGTGTTTGGGGTGAATCCGGCAGGTGCGTTCAGCAGGTGTCAGACGGAGGCTACATCATCGTGGGTGGCACAGATTCTTATGGCGCCGGTGGGTGCGATATGTGGGTGATCCGCCTTGATGCAGAGGTGACGCCTGTGGAACCGTATCAGATTAAAAGGCACGATATACCCCTGGCTTATTCCCTGGCATCGGCCTATCCCAATCCCTTCAACCCGGCGACGACCCTGTCCTTCGCATTGCCGGAAGCGAGTCGGGTTGGTCTGTCGGTCTACGACATCTCAGGCCGCCTGGTCACTACGCTGGTCGACGGCTGGCGCGATGCCGGTGTCCACGAAATTACCTTCGACGGATCCAACCTCGCCTCAGGGCTGTACCTGTATCGTATTCAGGCAGGAAGCTTTACCGGAGTGAAGAAGATGCTGCTGGTTAAATAATCAGTGAAATCTGTGCAATCCGCGGTTCAGATAAAAAAGTACGGCGGTCCCGTTGCGGCGGGGCCGCCTTTATTTCGGGCAAAAAAGATTACCGACAAACCTCTTGATATTTTCAAAGTTTTGTTTATTTTGCGGTAAGCATCACGAGCCGCCGGTCTCGAAGTCAATCGGAACGGCCCCTAAACAAATCGGGAGGTTGCCATGTCCAAGAAATTCTGGATCGCTTTTCCGGTCTCGTTCGTTCTGTTCTACCTGCTCGAGTTAGTTCTCCACGTCGGCATTTTGAGCGGCTTCTATGCAGCCAACCCCGAAGGATTCCTGTCCGAAGAGGCCATGCAGAGCCGCATCTGGTGCATGGTCGTGGGTATGATCATCCTGACCTTCCTCTGGACCTATTTCTTCAGCCGCTTCGCCTCGGAAAAAACTGTGGGCAAGGGCATCCAGCACGGCATCTCCTATATGCTTTTCCTCTTCGTCCCCACCGGCTTCATCAACTACGCCGTCATGACCGTCAGCGGCTGGGCCTTCTTCTGGTGGGCGGTCGGTGGCATCGTGGAAGGCGCTATCGTCGGAGCGGTGATGGGAGCCATCATGAAGGAGAAAGCCGCGGCCGTTCCGCCGGTAAGCGAAACCGACTGATGAGCCCTCCTAACCATAAGGTGAGAACGATGAAACGAGTGCAGTTGATAGCGCTTCTGGCCGTCTTGCTGGTAACTGTTTTCGGTTGCCAACCAGCCATCGATCATGAGGCCGAAATCGCCCGGCTGCTGCAGACCGACCGGGACTTCTCCCGGCTCTCCTTCGAAGAGGGAGTGGTGGAAGCTTTTAGAGCCTACCTGACCGACGACGCCCTTTCACTGCCCAACGGTTTCGCACCGATCCAGGGACTCGACGCCATCCTGGAGGACATGAAGGGGATGGATGCAGGCTACGTGATGGTCTGGGAACCAAAGGGGGGAGACGTATCAGGGAACGCCGATATGGGTTACACCTGGGGGACCTACCTGGTGATGGAAAAGGATCAAGAGGACGGCGAGCCGCACAGCTACGGCAAGTACATGAATATCTGGAAGAAGCAGCCCGATGGCTCCTGGAAAGTCGCCGTGGACATGGGCAACAAGAGTCCCCTGCCCGAAACGCCTTAAAATTAAGGGGAGAACACATGTGTTCTCCCTTTTAAATAATCTGCGAAATCTGCGTAATTATTCGTAGGGCGGGGGTGTCCCGAAGGGACTCACCGAAGGAGTCCTTTGGACCCCTGGAGCTTCCCCCGCCTTTGTCATTCTCCATAGGAGTCCTACGGACCTGCGGACGCAGGGATCCAGAGGTAGGGGCGAATCTTGTATTCGCCCGCCTATTTCACCACCACCACCTTCCCCGCTTCCATCCATTCTCCCGCTTCCAACCGGATAATGTAGACACCTGAAGAGTGATGCGCAGCATTCCATATGAAATTGTGAGTGCCGGGCATCTGTAGACCGGAGGTGAGGGTGGTAACCTTGGCTCCAAGGATGTTATAAACGGCAACCGTAGCCTCCTGTGGTGCGGGCAGCGAGAAGCTGATCCAGGTGACCGGATTGGCGGGATTGGGAAATGCGGGGTAAAGAGTAAAGACCGGGGGAAAATGAGGAGGATTTTCACCGATAACAGGGACTACCGCGGACCAGTCATAAATCCCAAAATGAAACCAATCAGCTATATAAACCAATTCATTCGATGCTGCAACACCATAAGCCTTCCCAGGGGTGATATAGTATCCAGCTTCGATAGGTGCAGTTGGTTCTGAAGCATCAACTATATCGAGGCCAAAATCTTCACCAACAACAAATACGTAAGTTCCGTATGCATCAACATCGCGCATATGAGCAGGAGTAACATATAAACCCACTTCTTCGGGGGAAATAGGTTCAGAAATATCTATAACTCTCAAACCTGCATAGGTGTCTCCAATGTAGGCATAATTACCAGAAACAGCGATGCAATAGGCCCACACTCCCGGTGGATCGCAAAAACCTACTTCATATGGATCTGTTGGATCTGATATGTCTAATACTCTTAAGCCGCCAATTTGATCTGCCACATAGGCATAGTCACCTTGTATAGCCAGGTCATATGCCTCACCAGACGTATAACAATGCCCTGCCACGAATGGATCAGCAGGATCTGACACGTCTACAACCGTGATTCCATGAAAACCATCCGCTACGAAAGCATGGCCATCAGAAACGGCTACTCGAAAAGCCCACCCATACGTATCAAAAAAGCCCGTTTCATAGGGATTTGTGGGGTCTGATACGTCTATAACTCGAAGGCCTTCCAGCCAGTCTGCAATATAGCAATAGTCACCCGAAATCGCCACACCTTTGGCACTTCCCGGTGTATCGCAAAATCCTGTCTCTGCAGGATTTACCGGATCTGATATATCCACCACGCGAAGGCCAAATTCATTATTTACCAAATAGGCGTAACCTTCGGAAACAGCTACATTCCAGGCCACACCCTCCGTGTCGTAATATCCGATCTCAAATGGATTGTAGGAATCCGATATATCTATTATTCGACAACCTTCGCCTTGGTCCGCAATAAAGGCATAACCACTATCCACGGCAATTCCAACAGCTCCACCCGGAGTCTCGGAATACCCTGTTTCGAATGGATCATATGGATCTGAAATGTCAATGACGTACAACCCAATCCAATCCGTAAGGTATGCATAAAGACACTGAACGGCCACATCATAAACCCACCATTGCGTGTAACAATAACCCACCTCTAACGGGTCTTCAGGATCCAAAATGTCAATAACCCGGAGGCCCCACCCGTAAGCACAACCGACATAGGCATAGTTGCCCGAAACTGCAACGCTTAACGCATAGCTTGGTGTGTAACAATATCCGACCTCATATGGGTCTGTCGGATCCGAAATGTCCAATATGCGTAATCCTGCATTAGTTGCCGCGATGTAGGCATAATCACCCGATACCGCCACATCTTTGATCCAATCAGGTGCAGAATAAGATCCTATTTCATACGGGTTCGAAGGATCTGAGACATCAATCACTACTAAATTGGGGGAGTCCGCCACATAAGCTTTCTGCCCGGAGATAGCTAAATCCCATGCGCAAAATGATGTAATGTAATATCCAACTTCCACTGGTACAGCAGGGTTTTCAATATTCACCACTCTGAGACCGGAATCTGAATCGGCAACATAGCAATAATTACTCAAAATGGCAACGCTGAGTGCATTTCCGGGAGAATGATAATGACCAACTTCGACAGGGCTGGAAGGCTCTGACACATCCAATATGCGTATTCCGGTCCCATCGGCAACATACGCGTAGTTCCCGGAAATGACCGCATTGTGGGCAGCGCCCCAGAAGTCGTATAATTCCCCAACCTTGGTTACATTCAGGCTGTCCTGGGCGACCAGCAAGCCAGGAATTAGAAGAATAACTATAATCACCAACCACTTCATACAAATCCCCTCTAAAAACGAAAGGGACGAATCCTTTACATGTAGCGATCCGCCCCTTTCTGCGTCAAGCCCTTTTTCCTCCACAGCCTATTTTATCAACACCATTTTGGCGACGGCGGTGTAGTCTCCCGCCTCGATGCGGTACAGGTACACACCCGACACCAGTCCCGAGCCGTCGAAAGTAACCGCGTGCGATCCCGCTTCCCGCCAGCCATTCGCCAGATCCGCGACCAGTCGCCCGGAGATGTCGTAGACGGACAGTTTCACCCGGCTGGCAACCGGCAGCGTGTAGCTGAGCATTGTCGCCGGATTGAATGGGTTGGGGTAGTTCTGTCCCAAGCTGAATTCTGCCGGAATTGCGGCGGTAGCCGTTTCGCCGGAGACGAACTCTTCTCCCCAGTTCGCCCAGCCTTCGATGATCTCTCCGTCGCCGGAGGAGAGCTTGGTGAAGTCGAAGGAATCGCTGTTCCAGACAGTGCCCGGGTAGGACCCCACGTAGGCGTTGTAGGAGTAACTTCCGGTGGGCGCTCCGGCGGGGACGGCCTGGTTGCGGTCGCGATTAGAACCGAAGCCTCCAGCAAATGTCAGCGAGACAGGTCCCAGAACCGGGCCGTAGGGGCTGCCGCTGGGGAGCGTCACGTCGCACCAGACGTCGAAGGAGACCGAGGTTGATTCGTTGTTGTCCGCGGCGATGTTGAAACTGAAGGATCCGCCCGAAGCCGGGATCTGGATGGGGGCGCCATAGGGCGTCAGGGTAACGGTCACGTCGGGCATATTCTCGCCGGTGGTAAAGAGGATGGCCATGCCGTCGCCAATGGGCGTGGCGAAGTCGTCGTAGGTGGTGTTCAAAAGGTATTGCAGGCCGTCCTCTTCATCGTGGTTTTCGATGCCCACGGTACAGGAATTGGTGTTATCGAGGTTGCCGTACTGGAAGAGGATCTTACCGTCTCCGGTAGTTGTCAGGTGCACCAGCGGGTCATACAGGATCACCTGGAAAGTCATGTTGTGCCAGGAGGGTTGAAAATCCCTCACGTCGTAGTATTCGACGATAAAAGTTCCTTCGCCGGAGTCGTAGTAGTAGCTGACCGAGCCTTCGGCCTGAGGGGACAGGTCGTCCCAGAAGGGGGCGATCATGGCGGGGGGGCCGTCTTCGTCGGGGATGCCGGTATTGGAATAGTCGGTGTTGTTGCGGTGCCCGCAGGCGATCCAGCCGTTGGAGCAGATGGAGAGTTCGGTATACAACTGGCCATAGTAGACAAAGGTGAAGGGCAGATCGACGAAGAGGGTTTCATCATCATCGTTGAAGTTCAGTTCCGTCCCCGATCCTCCCTGCCCGGGATCGATCTCGATCCAGTTGTATGCCGGTCCGAAGGGGGCGTCGTTGGGATCGTAGGCGGAATAGCCGTAGGTGTCGGGTCCGGTGGGCAGGTGGGTCAGATCCCCGACGTCGAGGGTGAACTGTGTCTCACCCGTCCAGCCTCCGGCTTCAAACGAGAGCGTGAAATCGGCCTGGAAGTAAGCCGGCGACGAGGCCAGGGCGGCCACGTTGAACTCCTCCATACCGCCTGTATAAGGTGGCAGGGTGCCGTAGGATTGCACCGGAGTGTTGATGACGATATAAGGGCTGGTGCTGGTCAGCGTGGCGGACAGATTTTGGGCCTGAAAGGAACCTTCGTTATAAAGTGTAACTTCCAGATCGGCGGTTTCACCGGGTTCCAACTGCCCGTTACCGTTGCCGCCCAGGAAATCATCTATCAGCAGGTCGTCCAGGCGGACTTCGGGCGCGTGGGCGGCCATCTGCACCACGCTTATCCACTGAAGCGGTCCTGAAACCATCGTCACGGTGACGTCGAAGAGGTGGGCGTCGGGTACGTTCATGGCGACGTCGGCGGCGAAGGCGTTGACGATGGCAACCGTATCCTGGGAATTGATGGTGCCGTAGTTCTCCTGCCAGTCGGAGAAGGTGATGTAGGGATCCGATTCGGAGAGGGTAACGTCCACCGAGGGAGCGGCGGCTCCCCCGGCGTTGATGATGGGGATGGTGAGCAGGATCGATTCACCGTATTCAATCTGCCCGTTGTTATTGCCCTGCGAGTCGTCGATGATGGCTCCGTCCGCCGTCAGGTAGGGTTCTCCGGAACCGAGCGGCACGGCAAAATCGCAGGCCGATGCGAAAACGGCTTTCAGAACATGCATAGCAAAGGGTTCGTCGAGATGTTCAACCAGATCGTCGACGGAATGGTAAAACGGGTTCAGGTCCGGGCTCCAGACCTCCGCCTCCATGGCCAGCGCCGCGGGCATGCCTCCATCCCAGAAGGGGGCGTGATCGGCGTAAACCATGGTGGGATCCTGGATCACCACCGGTTCGAGGAGATCGGTGACGAAGAGCGCGATGGCCTCCGCAATTTTATTCGCGAGCGCGATGGAATTGGGATCGTCGTTGGTGTAGATCACCAGATCGGGCGGCCAGGGGTCGGATCCTTCCCAGCCGATCATGTCGGCATCTAGGACGCCGAGACAGGTCTCTGTGCCGGGCAGGCCGGCGACGTAGGCTTCGCTGCCCAATAAACCCTGTTCGTTGCCGGCGAAGAGGGCGAAGCGGATGGTTTTCTGGAAGGTAAAGCCTGTGGACAGCACCCGGGCCATCTCCATCACGGCGGCGGTGCCGGATGCGTCATCGTCCGCTCCGGGAGCTTCATCTTCGGGCAGGACTGGCAGGCCGGCGGTGGCGTCGTGGTGAGCGATGACGTAGAATACCTCATCCGGTTGTACGGTTCCCAGGAGTTCTGCGGTGACGTTGTAGCGCCACTGATCACCGACCTGGAAACTGTCCAGCCAGGTGGTAAGTCCCATCGCCTGAAAACGGTTGTGAATCCAGAGCGCGGCGGAATCGCATTCGGGATTGTAGGTATTGCGGGTGACGAAGTCTTCCAGGGTCTGCAGGTAGTTCCCGAAGGACGCCGAGGAAACCTGGTCCAGGATGACCCCCACGAAGGGGCTCATATCGTCCAGATCGTCCCTTGCGGGGAGCGGTTTCCTCAAGGGATAGCCGGTTGGCGGAATAGCGCGGAAGGGGATCCCCGCAGCGCTTAGAGCGTTCAGATGCCGGGGCAGAGCGTCGATCAGGAGCCACTCTTCATGTTCGAAGAGAACGGACAGATTTTGCTGCAGGCCGGGAGCCTGTGCGAAGGCGCGCCTGTCCACCTGGTAGACGCCGGAGAAATCCGCGGGGGCGTTCCGGAGGCGCTGCATGCCTGCGGGTAGAGTCGCATCGAAATCCAGCGGCACGCGCCCGATCATGACGTTTCCAGAGCGGGCGTGCAGTTCGAAACCGAGCGCGGTCAAACCATCGACGTTCGCACTTAGCGGCTCGGAAACCACCACCGGCAGCGTGGCCGCTGCAAATGAGTTCGCAGTAATGAGTATTAGAACAGCCAGAAACCCGTACACGAAGCGCATGCAATCCTCCGGTTAGATTATCCAGTATATTAATATAGCAATTTAAAAGCCTTAAGTCAAGCGAGAAATGATATCCGGCCAAAATTTTTGGTATGTAAAACGGAAAAGGGACATTTCACTTGATTTCACAAGCGGGATATATTAAATTTATAGTTTCAAAATGGCGCGTTCGTCTAGTGGTTAGGACGCCGGCCTCTCACGCCGGTAGCACGGGTTCGACTCCCGTACGCGCTACAGCAGGAAATTCAGTATTTTTAAGGACTATCCCAAGTATGCCAATCGCTATTATGGTCTTGGGATATTCTATTTTTATACAGAAAACCTTGCACGGAAACTAGCCGACGCATGTTACCGCTTCTGCGGTCTCGCGTAGATCCTAGGGTAAAATGTATGTGTAGATTTCCGTGACCTTTACCGATGACTGACCTAACAAATCTTTTATATGGTTCATGGGAATTTCTTTACGGACAAGGTCTGTCCCAGCCGTATGCCTGAGACAGTGCAAATGAAGGCTCGTTCTAAGGCCGGCTTTATCCCGGTATTGCCTAATTTAAGCATGCAAATCCTCAAGCTGTTGAGCTACCTTCCCGGCTAAATCCTCCCTGTTATCATTGTATTTCATCAATGTTTCAGGATCGGCATGACGGGAGAATCGTTGTGCCTCCCGGATGCCAACTCCCATATCCAGGACGTTTGTAATTGCCAAATGCCTCAAACCGTGTGGAGTTACCTTTATCCCTGCTTTCCGTCCCAAACCAGCCACAAGATGCCTCAGACCCTCCCCAGAAAGCCTCGTCCGTCTTTCTGTGTCATGGTTCAGGTTGTAGAAAAGCGGTCCTGTAGCATTACAGCGCAATCCAATCCATTCCTGAAGGGCCTCTTTCGTTCTATGAGGGATCGTTAAAAGCATCTTTTCATTGCGACGCTTCCCCAGGACAGCAAGAGTGTTTCGTTCAAAGTCAATGTCGGATAGATCCAGGTTAGCTACCTCACTTCGCCGAAGCCCCATGAAATGGAGAAGGTAGAGAATTGCAATATCTCTCAATGCTTTTTCAGGTTTTTGCGCTTTGGCTACTTTTAACGGAGCGCGATAGCCATTGTTTCCCGGTCCTCGTGTATCCCGGTACGACTCTCGCCTCACGTTTTTAATCTTCAACTCCCATCGAACAACTCCAGCGATCTGCATGAATTGAACGAGCTTCCGCAAGGCGCTTGAACGAGTGTTAATTGTGCTTGAAGATAACCCTCGCTTTCGTAGATCAGTTTGGTATCGAAGCGCGAGCCGATAAGCGTCAAAGGGATTGAGTCGAAGAAATTGTAGAAATCCGGGAAAGATCTCGTTCTCGCCTATGAATTGCGCAAAGTCCCGAAGTCCCTGCTCATAGGTGCGACGAGTACGCTCATTCAAATGGGAAAAGAAATCTTTGGCAACTTCCCGTACACTTTCGACCAGGATCTTGGTCTATATTGTTCATAAGAGCCTGCATGGTGCCCCCCTATCTTAAAATAGATTCTAAATAGCTGGCATAAACAAGCTCTCCCCACATCTGCTCAACGGCTTTGAAATCGTCGCCTTCGAGCATGACTTCAGCACCATCAAACCTGTCCCTGAAGTAATATTCAATGAAGGTGATTTCACCACTTTGGCATTGACCGTCAGGATCGATGCAGAACTTGAAACCATCCTCAGGACCGCCCCAGGAAAGCTTCAAGTCAATAACGACTGTTGTGTCGAGCGAGAGGATGCTCTCGTTAAGCTCTTCATATTCCTGCCCGTCGTCGTTATTGAGTTTCTCCATGGCGCTGGTGATTTATTCAAGGCGATCCTTGAACTCGTCACCTATGCGCTCTCTGCATGATTTTTGTTTTTCCATTTTTCTCTCCTATGGATTTTAACATAGAAAAGGCTGGTCTTGTCAACGCTCCATAGAAGCGCGGCAGTTCTTGAGATACTGCCAGACCAGCCTATAGCTTACTTAAAATGTAAATGCCGAATCACCCATCGGCAAGGGCTATGGATGTTGACGCCTATAATATAACATCCTTGTCAAGTCCGAAAATTGCTTGTTCTCTGCGAATATTTCAAACTCAACCTATAATAATTCACGACTTAATCTTTTTGTACGCTTGACCGTGTTTTATAATAAGGAATAAGAATAATTTATTTCACTCGACAGTCAATAAAGCGATCGAAACCGGTGAAAATAGGATTTGAATTGCAGGAGAATAGGGGTGAAATAGGGAAATAATAATTTCAAAATAAGGTATCGCTAAGGAGTTCGTTCACTTTTACGGTGCAAATTCACCATTCTGTTTTGCCGGAATCTGATCCATCGACGTGATCCAGCGGAACCTTCGAGTATCCAGGTCTTGGATGGATTCGACCTTATTCAAGTATTATTTCAGCCCTATTCAATCGCTTTTTCGGGTGAAGGTAGGAGGGGGGTCAAATTCTGGCCGAAGCAAAAAGTCAAAACCAAGCTGGGGGTGCTTTCCTGAAAAAGGATATCCCCTCAGCTTCCGCACTCGAAATAGTTGAATATTTCACAGAAAAAGGGAAGGGGGGTACTTTATATATTTGGAGATCGAATCATAGGTTGGAGTCCCGTTCCAGCCCCCCCCCGGGTGGAAAATACGGGTATACATCCAGACCTGGATGCCTAAAAAAAGACCACTGCTTAAAAGGCCGCGGCGGTTGTACGGAAAAATCGTAAAAATTCCGCCTTACGCGATTAATACGCGATTAAGAGGTGAAATGAAAAGCCGGATTCATGATTGGGTCCGGCCTTTCTTTTTCAGTGTTCTTAAATCCACCTCCTGAGCCACAGTCAGGTGGTTGTGTGGGGCAAATTCGAAACAATCGGACTCGTGTAAGGTTTTTGTAGATTATCAGAAAGCAGATCAGATTTAAAAATATTCTACATATTTTACTTGATTCTAATTAAAATACTGTTTAAGTTAACCTAAGTTATTACTGTTATGTCACTTCCTTGAGTTTGTTGAGTAATGGTCCTTGATTGAGATTATATCGGGGAGATCTCTAAGATGACCGTGAATTTAAAGGCGTCTACAAGCCCAGAAAGCTAATTTTGAATCCGGAGAATAGGTAAAACATACCTCATCCGGATTTTTTGTCTCTATTCCGATTATATTTCCTATATCCAATACGATTCCAGCTCAATAGGGAATCCAAGTAAATAAAAAAAGGAAGCTCCGCCCTCAGCCTGACAGCCCGAGCGAAGCTTCTCCGCAATCAAGAAACGTGAGGAATTTCAGCTTTATAAGCATATGTTTCGGGCATATGCCGTCTGAAACTCAACCGCCCCTTGTGCAATAAAATTCGATTGTTGAAATACTTTCACCATAATATAATATAATTTTCTGCATATGTCAAGACTAATTTCAAAAAAATACATTTTATGAGGAGATAACAATGAACATCCTGCTCGTTAATCCCAATATCCGTTGTCTGTACCCCGTCGCCCAATTTCAATCAGCTTCCGATTTAAGTGCCGTGCCACTCGGGCTGCTGTGCCTTGCAGCACCGCTGCTGCAAGAGGGACACAAAGTCAAACTTCTCGACCTAAACCTTACCAGCCACCAGCTAGTTACTCTTGAGAATACTCTGAGGCAATTTAAACCGGATTGTGTGGGGATTACTTCTTCCACCCCCATAATCTATGAGGCTTATAGAGTTGCCGGTCAGATCAAGAAATTTAACGGCTACATCCCCATTGTCTTGGGTGGCGCCCACGCCTCTGCAATGGAGTGGGATGCATTGGCTCCCGAGTTTGACCACATTGTCAAGGGTGAGGGTGACTACGCCCTGGGGCACATTTTGATCGAGCGTGAGAACGGATCCTATACGCCCGTGCTCAAACAAAATCCCACCGGCGACCTAGATAGCCTTCCTCTTCCCGCCTACGAACTCCTCGAAGACATCACGAAATACACCCTGTCTCGATTTTTATGCCGCAAAAATCCCGTTGCTTACCTGGAAACGTCTCGAGGATGCTATGGGAAGTGTACCTTTTGCGATAGAGGCGTCCAGGGACGCAAAGTGCGATTCAAATCGGCGGACCGAGTTTTGGATGAGATGGAGTATTTGCTCGGTTTAGGTTATCAGGAGATACAAATTATCGACGATATGTTTATCGCCGATACGAAGAGAGCCTACGCCATCTGCGATCTAATCCTACAGCGAGGGCTCAAGTTTCCCTGGTATCCGCGCAGTGGAGTGCGAGTGGATAAGGCCAGCTTGGATCTCTTCAAAATCATGAAGCGGGCGGGATGTTACAGAATCCCCTTCGGTGTGGAATCAGGGAGTCAAAGGATTCTTGACTCGATCAAGAAGGAGATCACCCTGGAGCAGATTAAAAACGCCGTTAGGTGGGCCAAGAAAGCGGGCTTGGAAACGGAGTGCTTCTTCATCGTGGGGCTGCCCGGCGAAACAGAGGAGGATCTGCAAGCCACCATCAATTTCGCCGTAGCACTCAACCCGGACTTTGCCAAACCCCCGCAAGTTGCTCTACCTACACCGGGCACAGAGATGACCAAAAAGATGGAGGATAACGGGCAGATAAAGTCAAAGGACTGGCGCAAGTACCACTATTTGGGCAACTGCAAAGAAATCTACGACCACGATACTTTGTCGTGGGATACAATTGACCGAAGCCTGAAGCTCTTTAACAGAAAATACTACTTTCGCTTACGGTATATCTTGAAAAGGGGTTGTAATACACTTCTGAGTGGTAAATGGCTGGCGCATGTAAAATCGCTCAGAGGTTCGGTAGCAAAATGGTTTAGAAACGGAGAGTTGGTGGAGTCAAAAAGCTACTCATAACACCTTCGGAATCTCGGCAATATATGATAGATGTTAGCGTTGCGGATGTTTATATAATTCATACTGTTAAGATTATCAATAAAAAAATATAATCAACAATATAAAAAAACATTGACTTTTCAAAATACTGTATTATATTATTAGTATATAAGTGGTTTTCCTTCATTGTTTAGGAGCCCAGCATGCGCACCTTAGCCCTTTTCTTGGCCGTCATCTTGTTATTGCCAGCAACCTGCGGTGCCACTGCCAACTGGTGGTCCACTTCGCCGTATGATGCGCTGGAAATATACAACGGTGACGCTGATCATTGCTCAATGAAATCCAAACCGGTAACTCTTGCCAATAGCGACTTCCTTGTTCTTTATGGTCTGAATTACATGCAGCAGGTACCCCCTGTTTGGTGGTGTTATCTACAGCGAATTACACCTCTGGGGCTGAAACTTTGGGGTGCAGAGGGTATCCGATTGTGCGATGCCAGCGATTCGATGCAATCCCAAGGTAGAATGGTAAGCGATGACCAAGGCGGCGCCATCGCCGCCTGGTGGGACGCACGTGCAGGCGGCCCTACGATTTATGAGATGTACGGCCAGCGCATATCGGCGGACGGGGAATTTCTTTGGGATCCTGCTGGGGTGCATCTCTTCACCCCGATAAACTGGATTCAGAATACTAGTTTTGACATTTGCAAAGACGGTGAAGGGGGAGCTTATCTCGCATGGGCTCAAGAAGCTCTTCAAAATGACATTTACGCCATCCGCATCGACAGCACGGGCAACCCGGTCTGGCCACAACCAGTACCGGTTTGCACAGCCGAAGAACACCAAAAAAAACCGATAATAGCATTGCGAGAAGGAGGCGGATGTTACATCCTCTGGCAAGATTACCGCTATGGTGTCACATATGGAGAACAATCAGGACAGTACTTTGATCCAGATGGGATACCCCAGTGGCAGAGCAATGGGATTCATTTCGATATCACTTCCGGTGACCACCCCAAGATCCTTTCTGATGGAGAGGGCGGTTTTCTTTTTAAAAGCAACACCCAGGTGATGCGGGTGAACGAAGCCGGCCAAATTCAGTGGCTGGAGTATATTGCTCTGTACCCAAGCTTCAGGGGTTCAAGTGATTTTGCCCTGACGCCCGATGGACGCATCTATGTTACCTTCAGCGACAACCGCTACGAGCCATATTACTATCACAGGGATGTTTTCGCCCAGTGCTTCGATCTGCAGGGCAATTATCTCTGGCCGCAGGAAGGTGTACTCCTGGTTCGTGCTCCTGGTGATACGGGGGGCGCCTATTTAACCTTGCGGGAAAATGGTTTTATCACCGTTTTTGTTGATTGCCGCAATCCGACTACCACGCCTGACAGGTACTATCAGGTCGTAGATAGCTCGGGGCAGACTATTTTTGGATATGATGGAGCGCCGTTTTATATCGCTCCCGACTCCCATCCGCTTGAACAGGTCATCTCGGACGGCGAGGGAGGCATGGTCGCCTTCTGGACGAAGATGGCGTTTAATTGTCCCTTATTTTACGCCAACCGTATCATGGAGGACGGTACGCTGGGATTCAAAAACCGCCGCCACTTTGAGCCGCAAATCAATATAGACGGCCTGGTTGAAGTATCACCGGGGATTATACAATACGTCCTACCCGAAGCCGGTCGGATCAGCCTGGAACTTTACGACGTTCTGGGGCGGCGTGTGAACTTGATCGAAGAAGGCTACCGCCGGGCGGGAAGCCATGTGGTTCATATCCCAAATCAGAACCTTGCATCCGGAATTTATATCCTCAGATTGTCCACGCCCTTCGGATGTACAACGCATAAAATGGTTATCATAAGATAAACGGACTCCGCGCCGAACTACGAATTAGGGCGTACGGAAACGTGGTTTACCTCGCAATGAAACCTCCCCAGCCCCCTCATTCCTCCTAAACTGCATCTTCATTGCGGGAAATTCACTGAAATTTAGTAAATAAAAAGAAGCCCAGCTTTCAGCCTGACAGCCCGAGCGAAGCTTCTCCGCAATCAGGGAACGTGAGGAATTTCAGCTTTTTATGTGTGTTTCGGGCACACGTTGTCTGAAATTCCTCCGCCCCTTTGCGGTTTCAACATCTTTGGTTCTCTTGATCGGTACAAATGGAAGATATGTCTCCGACGAGGGGTCGGGGTCACATAGTTAAATAGGAGATACGATTATGGAAAGGAAAAGACAGCTCTTGGGATACTTATTGGCAGTCAACTTAGCGCTGCTGCTATGCAGTTGTCCTCGGGTTGCATTGGGCCGGGTCTGGAGCGACCGTCCTCTGGAAGGAGGGGTAGTCAACGACCTTGCCTTTGACACCACAGGAACAGACAAATTCGTATTTGCTTCATGCATGGAGGGTGGTCTGCACCACATCAAATGGGATTCCGGCAACAGCCGCTGGGACTTCGATTGGGAACGGCATATCATCGGCTGTGGCAGTTATGGCGTGGACGCTAAAGTGATGAATGACACATTGCGGATCCTCTCCGCCACAGAAGCCGGGGTAAACAATGGGGAACGAACAATTGGGTATGGACACCAAATAGAACTCTTGTAGGTGAAATGGAATTCTTAGTGGATCTCCATTGGGAGGACGCCATCTTCCACCACAATAAAGATCAGTACTTCGCCTCACTGATGGACATTTCACAAGCTGAGCCGAGGAATATCTTCTTCACCTACACCTGCTTGGGAAGAAGCCACCACCGAAGCTAGCTTAATTATATCCTCCTTCTATCGCGACCTTACCAATGACAGCACCCTCTACGCCATCGGTGAGGGCGGAATCTGGCAGTCCAGCAAGACCTATGGTGACAACTGGACGGACATCACCAGCTCGTTTGAGGACGGCTACACCATCAGTGAGGTTACCGGTTTCCATCAATACACGACCGGGACGATCTTCATATTGGCAAAAGTCGGGGATGATTATCGCGTTTGTACGCAGACGGACGGCGGCACCAGCGAGGCTACCTGGACCCCTCCGGCGGGAACCGATGGTGCACCTCTGGCCGGAATTGCTGGTAGCGTTGGTGCAAAAGGTCTGATCGTAGTCGACGACGGCGAGTATCTAAATATGTGGATCGGTACGGGCAGGTGTGGTGTCATGTTTCTGGATACAGAAAATGGCACGACCTCCAGTAAATGGGTACAGATGGAAGAGCCGGGTAATGATGACATGAGTACATGGTGGGTTCGCTCATTGATGCGAGATCCTATGGATACCGGTGATGTGTCTATGTTCTACGGAGTCTGGCAGGAAGGCCTCTACCATTACAACGCTGACAGCAGCAAATGGTTTTTGAAGATCACCGGCCTTGACGGCGGTGAAGGCCCTGGTGGAAAGGGTGGATTCCTTAATTTAGACACGGGCGAACTCTACCATTCAAACTATCAGAATGGTATTTTTCGCCTGGACGCGACGGCTTCGAATCCCACATACAGCGCCATCGGTGAATCGAACACGACAGTATCAGAACGGGCATCATATGCCAAGAGCTTTAACAACATCGGCATAGGGCCAGATACCGGCGATTCTGTTTACTTTGCCGGTGCCAGATGGTGGAATCAATATGACTTCGATGGGAGTAACCACAAATATTTTGGAGGCTTGTATCAAATCGACCTGGGCGATGGCAAATGTACTGAAGTCGGTAACTGGGATGGTGATGGCAGTATGGATGACTGGAAGTGGGACATCAATCGCATAGTTTCAGATACCTCAGCCGACACGGTCAACATTTATGTAGCAACCGGTGAAGCGGGTGTAAATGCCTATCCTGTCGGTTGGAATATGACGAAGCACATGATACGTCGCGGATATCTGGACGGAAGCAGTGTCGTGTGGGCAGGGGTGATCGATTTCCTTCACAGCAGTTACCCGTATGTGGCACCTTTAGGTGTTGATCCTTATCCCTGCCTCGGTAACACTAATCATCTTGTCATCTCCGGATTGGGAAACACCTGGAATTGGCATATAGGAAGTGCTGATTCTGATACTTTGGGCAAAGTCTTCGGTCCGGTCCCGTACGGCTGGAGTGACTGCAGAACCCTGATAGGTAGCGGTTTGCGCTCTGTTTTTGACGTTGAAGCCGTACCTCGAGAAGAAAGCACGAATAACGACAGCGATTATGTCGTCTGGGCGGCGACGGCCAATTTCAGCCAACAGGAATTTGCTCAGGGCCACCTTGGCGTTGGTGGATTGTACAAGATCGAAGTATACGATAGCAATCCCTGTGATGATACCACAAATGTATCCCCCATAACAAACGAAAATAGGGCATATACTTGTGTAGAATACGTCGACTTTCACAACATGCGCCTCCTTTCTACGGTTTCATTAGGGATCAATGCAAGTGGAGATTTCGAATCTAAATTCTGGCTGGGCAATGTTAATGAAAATGATGACATCACACAATGGCATGATTACGGTCAGATCGAAGTGTTAGACGAAAATAATGCGGCGGTTAATTTTATGCCCAAAGAAATCTTCGGAGCGATTGAGACGAATGACCACTTGCGTTTCTTCTTGGGCGGTCCGACTATCTTTTTGGATTTCCCCGTCCAATCATATAATCTAACCGATAACGTGTGGTCATGGATATCCAGCAATCGCTACCCAGCCTACGATTCCCTTTCCGCCCTGATGGTTACCTGTGATAGTCTTCAGCAGATGCAGGATCAATACCACAATCGGTACGCGCCAACGGAAAATCCGCCTGTGGATTCCATTTATGTCTGGAATCCCTTGATGGGGTACGGAATCAGAACAAGGGGTAATGACACCTTTGAGAACTTTGGCGCGCAGATTCCCTCTGACACTACAATCATGCTCTATCCTGCACCGCAAGATAGCTCCTGGATCTACAACTACATCGCCTATCTGCCAACTGATACGATGGATACCTACTACGCTTTTGTGGCGGATTCGGAC
This sequence comes from candidate division LCP-89 bacterium, assembly GCA_025774735.1. The sequence goes on from JALGZU010000024.1 coordinate 18,403, forward strand.
ACGGTTATCATCGTTAAGAATGATGACGGCGAGTTCTGGAGGCCCGAAGACGAAGAAGAAGATAAATTCGACATGTATCCCGGTGAGGGTTACCAGGTGGGAGTGAGCGATACCATGTCCTACGCATATCCGGATCCTCCGGGAGGTGCCAGCGCTGAACCGCCAAAAGCAATTATACCAGCAGTAATCGCCTGCATGACTCCATCGCACTTCCAGGCCACCCAAAAGACGGGGGATTTCTACCCCATTTACATCGAAGATCTGCTCGTTAATGGTACGCCTCCCGCTTTCAGCGATGAAGTGGGCTGCTTCACAGAGGATAATCTGTGCGTCGGCGCCGGAGTTTACGACGGTGACTTCCCCATAAAAATCGCCGCATGGAAAGACGATCCTTACACTGAAGCAGTAGACGGATATGAACCTGATGAAACGCTAAGTTTCAAGTTCTTTGATGTCTCGGCCGGTCTTGAGGTGGAATTGGGAATGCAGGCTATGCAATATTCCGCAGGATTAGAGGAATCCCATGCCTACACGCAATTTGAACAGGGATTCTTTGCCCGGCACTATCTTGAAGGATCGTATGTGATTCCTGGATCGTACGAATTAGCCCAGAATTATCCCAATCCCTTCAATCCAATCACGAATATCAAATACAACCTGCCCTTTGAATCCATCGTCAAACTGGAAGTCTTCGATGTGATGGGGCGCAAAGTCATCACCTTGGTGGATAGAAAGCAATCTGCAGGTTTCAGATCGGTAAGATGGGATAGTAAAAACTCACAAGGTGCTCTGGTTAGTAGCGGTGTCTATTTCTACAAACTGAAGACCGAGGCTACAACGGTATATCTGGGCAGGAAGGAGAAGTTTGAAAAGGTTAAGAAGATGGTGATGATTAAATAAAATCCATACTTGGTTTTCTTTGAAACCAGCCAACTTGCTTCACTCAATAAAAGCCCCTGGAAACAGGGGCTTTTGTACTCTATGAACATTGCAGTACACCTC
>JALGZU010000285.1 GCA_025774735.1 candidate division LCP-89 bacterium
TCGCCGGGCGCACCGTGGCGACCCTACTGGATCGCAATCTGGAATTAGGAGAACATTCCATCCAGTTCGATGGCAGCCATCTGGCGTCGGGTATATATCTGGCGTTTCTGGAATCGGGAAATTACCGATCAACGGAACGGCTTCTGTTGGTGAAATAAACTATTGAAATTTATCCGCCCCGGAGCGAGCCCTTCGGGGCGGGATGTCATTCTAATTTAATGGGTGGAGGTACACCATGAAAAAGCTATTTGTCTTAATTACAGTGCTTGTGGTGAGTGCAGGTCTCGCCTGTGCCATCACAATCTACGTACCGGGAGATTACGACACCATCCAAGCCGCTATCAATGCTGCCGTAAATGGAGATTCGGTCGTGATTGCTCCGGGTGAATACGAGGGGTTCTACGTAGTCGACGGTGCTGATAATCTTACCATTTTAGGTGCAGGCGCTTTTACGGATAATCCCACAATAGTACACGAATGCTTGTTGAATCCCATCGGTAGCGCCGTGTGGATCGAGAAAGTTAAAAGTTGGGAAGTGGCCCATTTCGCCGTAGACCAGTATAATCCGGCGAGTGCTTCCGGGTTCGAGTTGTGGGACACGCAGGATATCTGGGTGCATCACATCGACGTCATTGAAGTCGCCCACCCCGGAGGACACGGTATTATCCTGGATGGCACGGATAAAACAATTGTAGAGAGATGTCTGGTTAGAGGCGCCAACTATGACGTGGTCACCTGCTGGTACGGAGGTAACTCCTATGTGACATTAAGGAATCTTACGATTTCTGCCAACGGAAACGGTATCATCAATCGAGATTATGTGCCCAATTGGGATATACGGAATAACTTGGTTTATGACTGTGGAGATACCGGGATCGAAATGCATTACTGGTTGTCCACCTACGATATCCAGTACAACAACTCCTGGGGCAATTCAGGTTTAAATTACCAAGGATTTTCGCCCGATTCCACAAATATATCACAAGATCCTTGTCTTGTCGGGGGAACTGGTTGGCAGGCATACAAGCTGTTACCATACTCTCCCTGCATCGATGCCGGTGATCCCACCTCCCCACTTGACCCGGACGGCACCATAGCCGATATCGGCTGCTTCTACTTCGACCAGAGCATCCCGCAGGGTGAATTGACCATCGACCTCGAGCCGGTGAATCCGCCGATCGTCATTCCGCTTGAAGGCGGCTCGTTCGAGTTTACGGCGGACATCACTTGCGATTCCACAAACTACGCCCTCTTTGATGCCTGGACTGAAGTTGTACTGCCCAATGGTCTGGTTATGGGACCACTGCTTGTTAGGGAAAATATCTTTATCTCCGCCGGGCAGATAATTTCCCGCGAGTTGGAGATGTACGTTTCTATGTGGGCCATGCCGGGCACGTACGAATACTGGGGCTATCTGGGGCAGTACCCTGACGTAATCTGGGCAGAAGATTCTTTCAATTTCGAGAAGTTAGAAATGGATGGTATCCCGCCCGAGGGCGCATCCGCTTATGCCATCCTGTCCGGTTGGGGCGCTTCAGAGACGATTGAGCTTCCCGTGGCGGAAGGCGCGGTCATCAGCCGTTTCGACTTCACCGCTTCTCCCAATCCCTTCAATCCGGCCACAATCCTGCGCTTTACCTTGCCGGCTTCGGGTCACGCGACGCTTAAAGTCTACGACCTCGCCGGACGCACAGTGGCAACCCTGCTGGACCGCAACCTGGAGATGGGAGCTCACTCAGTCCAATTCGACGGCAGCCATCTGGCGTCGGGAATCTACCTGGCGGAGATAGAATCTGGGAATGTGTACTCTGTTGAGCGGCTGCTTTTAGTGAAATAGGTTGAAAAATAACCCGCCCCGGAAGTTGTCCTTCGGGGCGGGATGTCTTTCCAATTTTAATGAGTGGAGGTGTATCATGAGAAGGATTATCTATTCTATGATCGTGCTTTTGTTAAGCACCAGCTTGGCGTCGGCCATAACCATCTACGTGCCGGGCGATTACCCGACAATTGGCGAGGCGGTTAATGCTGCTGTAGATGGCGATTCCATTGTAGTGGGACCAGGCGAATATGAAGGTGTCCGTGTCATCGGTACGCCCAATGACATCACGTTAACAGGTTCCGGTGCGTTCTGTGCCGATCCCACGATACTTTTGCCCGATCCGACCCACTATGCGAACCTAATGCTTCAGTATCTATCCGGATGGACGGTCAAGGATCTGGTACTTTACCAACCAGACAGCTACCAATATACGTCCGAAGGACTGAACCTCGGCTGGTGTGATGATATTTTAATTGATGGAGTGTATATCAAGGAGGTACACGATCCTTCCGCACACGGGCTAAACATTTGGTATTGTTCTAATGTCGATGTGTATTACTCTCTGATAACTGCCGGCAATTACGATGTCATCAGGGTTGAGGGTGGATATAATCTTTCCCTTAGGAATCTGACAGTTTCCGGGAACTCGAATGGAATCTGTGTTCGCACCAGCGTCATGGGCAATCTGGTGATCGAAAATTGCATCGTCGCCTTTAATGATGGTGATGGGATTGAGTTTCCTTCCAATACTTGGCAGCCCGAATATGTGGTGCAATACAACGATTCTTACGGCAACGGCGGGGACGGTAACTATACCGGCTTCACACCCGATCCCACGAATATATCGTTGGATCCACTTTTCCTCGGCGGGACGGGATGGGAAGCGTACCAGCTTCAGCAGAACTCCCCCTGCATCGACGCGGGCAATCCCACTTCACCCCCTGACCCCGATGGCACCATCGCCGACATCGGTTGCTTTTATTACGACCAGGGACAACCGGGCGGCAACGTGACGATTGACCTGGAGCCGGTAAATCCACCTGTGATCATCCCTCCTGAGGGTGGCGATTTCGATTTCGATTGTACCCTCGCATGTGATTCCTCCGGCTATATCCTCTTCGACGGCTGGTATGATATAACCGCACCTGAAGGCCAGACGGTGAGTCCGGTTCTGCTCAGGGAAAACATTATGCTTCAGCCGCTCCAGAGCATCGAAAGGACACTTAACTTTTATCTGAGCGCCTGGGCACAATCGGGGACCTATACCCTCGATGGTTATGTGGGCGAGTATCCCGACCTGGTCTATGACTCCGATTCCTTCACCTTCGAAAAGCTGCCCTACGGTGGTTTAGATTCAGGCACAGGTTGGGGGATTTTAACGGATGGGGAAGTCACGGAAACATTCGACCTTCCAACGGAGGGTATCCCGACGAAGGTTGAACTGGATATTTCTGCATTTCCCAATCCCTTCAACCCGGTCACGACCCTGCGCTTCAGTCTGCCAGCTTCGGGTCACGCAACGCTTAAAGTCTACGACCTCGCCGGGCGCACCGTGGCGACCCTGTTGGATCGCAATTTGGAGATGGGAGCTCACTCAGTCCAGTTCAACGGCAGCCACCTGGCCTCGGGCGTTTATCTGGTGCAGATCGAGCATCCGGAAGGAACCCAGGTCACGCGCATTCTGCTGATGAAATAACCTCTACACGACTCCGATGCGGCAAAGCCGGTCACGCGACCGGCTTTTTTTGTCTAACCCTCCAGAATTTCATCGATTTCCTTGCCTCTCTTTTGAATATTGATTACCTTCAGGAGACCTGACACCACCCTGAATGCGCGGCTCCAATTTCCGGTGTGACAGGGGTAACGAGCGTGAACCTTCTATCCAGTTGACCAGTCGATTTCAGCTCATCCAAAACTGGCCCCCGTCAGATGTGCCTAACTAAAATGGGATTGGAAATGGACAAACCTCTCCGCATCCTCGTTCTCGCATGTTCCGATGAAAATCTCTCCCTCATCGAAAAAGAACTCCGCAACGATGGTTTCGAGTCAGCCCTGTTTCACGTCGAGGAGGCTGATGACCTGCGCGACTCACTCGATCGGAGCAATTGGGATCTCATCTTGGCAGACTGCACGGCGCAACACCTGGACTGCGCCAAGGCCCTCTCGATATTGAAAGCATCCGGTCATGATATCCCTTTCATTGTCGTATCTGAAAACGTGGATCCGCACAGAGCTATGGAGGTAATGAGCGCCGGAGCGCATGACTGCATCTCGAACGATAATTTAGCCCAATTAGCCCCAACCATAGACCGGGTCCTGAAAGAGGCCGAGCCCCACCGCAAACACCGGCTTGTTGA
>JALGZU010000286.1 GCA_025774735.1 candidate division LCP-89 bacterium
GCTGATTTTAATATCGGCTTTTGCGCTGTTTTACTTCGGGTATCGCGGGCTTCCACTTCCGCTTTATTCCTACGGAACGAAAATTCAACTGGTAATCGCTTTAGCCTGGGGATTGCTGTTAATCTTATTCTACTGGGGCCTCTATCAGGCAATTCGAATCAGCAGCCGGAATAAACCGGAAGTTCAGAACGTAAGATTGATCGCTATGAGCGCAACGCTAAGCGCTCTATTAATAATCAATCTCAAAATTAGCCTTGATCCGATTACTTCCTCACAGTTTTCTGCACTCATCCCCTGGTGGCGCCTGTTAGCTGTCCTCTTTTCAGTGGGGATTTTCTTTATAACGATGGTAATTGCAAAGCGGCTGCGACGAGATTTACCCTCAGAAATCCGCAACAGGGGTATTCTCGGCCAACTTATCGTCAGTCTGGTTTTCGTTATCAGTTCGATTATAGTGATTCAAGTTAAAATTTCTAATGGAGTTAACTCTCAAATTCCCCCGGGAAAAGTCAGGACTATTAATAGCTCCCCCAATATCATTTTTATTCTCATCGATACTCTGCGCGCCGATCATATGAGCCTCTACGGTTATCATCGAGACACAACCCCATCGCTTTTAGAGGCCAGTTCCCGAGCAGTAGTCTTTCCCAACGCCTTGGCCCCTTCATCCTGGACCAAACCGTCGGTCACTTCCATATTCACAAGTAAATACTCCGGCACGCATGGAGTCAGCGGTTGGCATGATATATTTCCCTCGAAACTTTTGACCCTTGCAGAAATAATGCAGGATTATGGATATTATTGCGCAGGAATAAGTTCCAATCCGTTCGTTACCGCCGCCTACAATTATGCGCAGGGATTCGATGAATTCGTTCATCTTCCAGCGCGGGGCGGCAAGCAGCTCTTTTTCCCGAATGACGTCATCAGTTCCCGCTTTCCCATGTCCTCAGAATATGCCTTCAGGATGGGTTTCCTGGACGGAAACACCTCATACGGTAACGCCACCGTGATAAACGATGAAGCCATATCCTGGCTGCGCCGGAATCAGAATGCAGGCTTCTTTCTCTACCTTCACTATATGGACCCTCACCAGCCTTATTTGCCCTCTGAGACGGAATTCAGTTCGAAGAAATATCTCTCATCTGATGATCTCGGGAATTTGCGTAAAATGCACAATCCTAAAGATACGGTAAAAATAGCTGACCGCATCCTGGATGTTGTAATAAGCAGGTATGATGATGAAATAGTCGTTACGGATAAAAAACTGGGCGAGCTATTCAACACGGTAAAGGAACTGGGATTATGGGATAATACTCTCATAATTGTAACATCCGATCATGGTGATGAATTTACTGAACACGGGTTCGGCGGACACGGGCACAGCATGTATAATGAATTAATCCACGTTCCGCTTTTAATCTTTTTCCCGGAGGGAAAGAATGCAGGAAAAGTGATCAATCATCAGGTAGATCTCTTAGATCTTGCACCGACGCTTTGCGACTATCTGGACATTGAGCTTGAAAATGATTTCGAAGGTGTTTCATTAATGCCGTTGATTGAAGGAAATGAAAGCAGCTATACCGACCGGAAGCGTGATTATTTCGGTCAGGTTAATCCTGTCGAAGAAGAGTGGCCGGTTTTAACGACTTATGCCCTGGTGAAAGATAATTATAAATATATACACAGCATTTTCAAAGATCCATATAAGAGTGATCGCCTGGGTTTATTCGATTTGGATTCGGATCCTGGAGAGCAGATAAACCTGATTGAAATCAAGCAGGATCTGGCTGAAACACTGAAATTTGAGATGGATTTCTTTCGTCATTACTGCGACAGCATCGGGATTGAAGCGGAAATGTATAATGAGCAGAATCTCAGCAAAGAACATCTGGAAGCACTGCGGGCTCTGGGATATGTGAATTAGACGCAACGTCGGATTCGGAGAATCCCGTGAGGGTCTCACGACCGACCTACAATTGCTAAATAGCGAGGCAAAAAACGATCCCGAGGTTTCGGGATCGCTTTTTTTCTCTGGATTCCCGCCACTAAGGGCACTTTCGGGCTGTCGCAGGAATGACAGTTTAGTCGTTTTGCAAAAGCCTCAAGTTAACAGACAGTGACCGGGACATCAAGCTGTCCCGGCCACCCACCGCATCTATTTAAAAGTGGAAAAATTTCACTCAATCGCGTTAAATATTTTCAAAATAAATGCAAAAATTTTCAGGTAATTTTTGGATGTTATTGATATTTAAGAATATAAATGATCAAAAAAAATGGCCTGGCGAAAAAAAGAGCTTGACTTCCAAAAAAAAATTATGTATATTAACAGGGTAAAGCATGCGATTTTCTTGAGCAATCCCATAGAATCGACAACTCCGAATCAATAAAAATATATCAAAAGGAGAGATCTATGATGAAAGTTGCGACAGGTTTAATGTTATGCGCCGCTCTTCTCCTGGCTGTGAATTCGGCTCAGGCGGTTTTTTATGAAATCGCCTATGACTGGATGGAGATCAACGAAATTGGAACCAACAGCGGCATAGTAAACGATGACCAGAACGCGGGTCCATTCAACCTCGGCTTCACATTCTCATTCTACGGTACGGATTTCACCAGCATTCGTATCTGCTCGAACGGATTCGCATCGTTCACATCGACTACCACCAGTTTTACGAACTATGCGATTCCCAATTCAAATGAACCCAACAATCTGGTCGCGCCTTACTGGGATGACATGAACATTTCCGGGACGAATCACGGTGAGATCTACTACTATGCAGAGCCTACCGGAGCATATTTCGTCATCGAATGGGATAGTTGCGCTCACTACGGATCAACCATCGTAGGTGAGTATTTTACTTTCGAGGCTATCCTATACCCTGACGGCGTCATTGATTACCAGTACAAGGCGCTCGAACCGGGCAATATGACGCCGTTCCCATCAGCCACGGTAGGCGTTGAGAATGCCGGTGGCTCTATGGGCGAGCAGGCTACATATGACGGCTCCGGCCCGCTGGAACCAACGGCAGGAATGGGCATCCGCTTTGAAATCGATTATACCACTCCGGTAACGCTGTCCAGTTTCAGTGCTGCCATCGAGGAAGAAGGGATGGTGCTGACCTGGGAGACCGCCAGCGAGTTGGGATGCTACGGCTGGAATGTCCAGCGCAAGCTGGAGAGTGAACCCACCACTTCCTGGGCGGATATCAGCGAGGTCATTCCCGGATACGGCACAACCGAAGAGTCGCACGAATACACCTACATCGATGTGTCTGCTCAGGCGGGGGAAACTTACAATTATCGCTTGAAGCAGATCGATATCGGCGGTGAAACCGCGTTTTCGGATCCCATCACGATGACTATGGAAGCTATGGTAGTGGAATACGGTCTGCAGGGCAACTTCCCCAACCCCTTCAACCCGCAGACTATGCTCAGGTATTCGCTGGCGGAAGCCGGAGACGTCTCGTTGATCGTCTACGACGTCAACGGCCGCCCGGTGGCAACCCTGGTGAATGGCTGGCGTGATGTCGGCTATCACGAAGCCACTTTCGACGGCACGAACCTGGCATCCGGCGTCTACATTTACGACCTGAAGGTGAATGATTTCAGTGCAACCAGTAAAATGGTGCTGCTGAAATAGTTCTACTTGAGATATTACAACCCCCTCATTTCTGAGGGGGTTTTTTTGTTATTATGCCTGCACCAAGGTATCGATTTTCTCACCTAACCTTGCCGGGGCAACAACACTCTGGATTTCAGGTGTCGCCTCCAGCCACGAGAAACAGGTCTCACTCCCTCAGAACTTCCCAGCAAACGGTTCGATTTTGCCTCCAGAACACTTCCCACCTCAGGGGAAAGGGCACAAATTATTTGTATGATTTACAGTGTTTTGCGGGAGTAGTCTGGATGGATCGCCGAAAGTTAATCTTTCGAGAGACGATGAACCACTCGCCGAGTTCGGGGAATTCTGATTCCTATTCTCGGCGTTAGCGGTACCCGTACTATAGGATCGTCAAAGTAAAAATTATTGCCCCGGGAGGGAAATATTTGTTGTTATTGACACTCTTTCTGTTTATATTAAGAGTGACGAAGAACTGCCGGGCGGTAATAATTAAGGAGAAGCAGCCATGAATCGATCAATTATCCAGCCAAATGTGGTACTGATGAGTAT
>JALGZU010000287.1 GCA_025774735.1 candidate division LCP-89 bacterium
CGACCTGTTTGAAGGCGAGACGCCTGAGAAATTTGCTCTGATGGGCAATTACCCCAACCCCTTCAACCCGACCACGACCATCGAATTCTCTCTGAATCATGCTGATTTCGTCAACCTGAGCGTCTTCGACGTCACGGGCCGTCATGTGACCACCCTGGTGGATGGTTTCCGCGATGCCGGTCTGCATGAAGTGACCTTCGATGCAGCCGGAATGGCGACGGGTCTCTACGTCTACCGCCTGACCTCGGGTGCTCAGTCGGTCACAGGTAAGATGATTCTGATGAAATAATCTTACTTTCAGCGTATCCAGAAGGCGGGCCCAAGTGCCCGCCTTTTTTTGTTGCCTTTTAAAAATCGAGACGCTCGCTTCAGTACCAATTGAAAGGATATCTGTGATATTGTCAATAGAAAAATATTTTAGAAAAATAAAAAAAACACTTGACTTTTTAAATTAAAAGTAGTACATTTACGTTTGCTGGAGAAATGTGTTAAATTTTGTACTTAACTCCCGATCTATGAACTGATTCTGAAGCGGTGGAGCCGAAATTAGACGAATACTCTAAATAATCGGGCGACAAAATCAACGAATCAGGAGGTAGTATGATGAAGGTTACATGTGTTTTGGTAGTCAGTTTATTGCTTGCATTTTCAGCGTTTGCTAATCCCGATGTGAGTGTTGGGTCCGTCGATCCTCTTCCACCACCCACCTGGGGATTGGATGACATTACCTGGTCATCCGCTGGAAACGCCATGACACCGTTCGGTCGTGCAGCCAGTGGAATCATCGGAGAGTACTGTTACTTCTTCGGCGAGCAGAACTCTAATTTGGGGCAGGCTTATCACATCCCTTCTGGTACCTGGTCAACTGCCACGGCGCCTTTGATGGGTAACTGCAACTGGTGCGGTGTGGTCGCAAACGATCAGCTCTACATCATCGGCCGTTACGACGGCGGTTATGGTACTGAAGTTCAGCGCTTCACACCTACGGCTGGTGGACCTACGGGAACCTGGGATTTAATGGCGCCTTATCCCCTATCTTATTGCGGTGTTGGTGCAGCCTGGGATGGCGCTGACCACATCTATGCCTGTGGTGGTGATGCAACTGCGCCTAGTGCCTATAAGTACAGCATCTCCGGTAATACCTGGACAGCGATTGCCAATCCGCCTGGACCCCAGAGGTATAACGGTGGCGCCTTTGCAGGAGGGAAATTCTACTCGATAGGTGGATACAATTGGGCAACTACAAATTATGCTTATGACCCGGGTACTGATACCTGGTCGACCGCAGCTGATGTGCCTGAACCACTGTACTTTGCCACATTTAGCGTAACTGAAGGCGAAGGTTACGTGATCTCCGCTGCCGGCGGTGGTGGTTATGGTTCCTGGCCGGCAACCACTGCGGCGATGTATTATGACCCCGCTACGGATACCTGGACGGTCGACACCCCCATTCCCTGGTCGGCACGCGGTCTCAACAGCACTATCTATATGGGCGGCAATGAAGTCATGGTCGCCGGTGGATACGATGGTGTCTTCTATACAGATGGCTATCGTGGAATAGATTGGTTTAGTGCTACAACTCCCGTGCTTCTATCCGCATTCAACGCCAACGTCGTTGAAGACGGCGTGTTGCTGACCTGGAGCACGGCCAGCGAGATCGACTGCTACGAATGGACAGTGCAGCGCAACGGCGTCGACGTCGCCACGCTGCCCGGACATGGTACCACCATCGAGCCGCAGAGCTACAGCTATCTCGACGAGGTGGGCGCTGGCAATTACACCTATCGTTTGAAAGAGACGGACATCGGCGGAGCAGTAACTTACTTCGACGAGATCACGGTCACCGTCGGTGCAGTCGTCGTCACTGAGTACAGCCTTAGCAATAATTACCCCAATCCCTTCAATCCGAGCACCAACATCGCCTTCGCGCTTCCAGAAGCCGGTATTGTGAACCTGTCCGTTTACAGCTTAAACGGCAGTTTGATCACAACACTGGCAGACGGTCAACGCGATGCCGGGGTGTACGAGGTGACGTTCGATGCGACAGGTTTAACCTCAGGCATTTACTTCTGCAAGCTGACAGCTGGCGACTACAGCTCCATGCAGAAGATGGTTCTACTGCGGTAGTTCTAGTAAAGCATGATCAATCAGGCGGGCCCACAGGCCCGCCTTTTTTTATTTCCGAACCACTCCCGGGAATGTTGAGGATAAAAATGCCTGCTTAGAAAAAAAGGCTTGACTTTCTATTATTTTAATTGTATTATTACTATGTCACATTTTTGCTTTCTGTGAAATCTTACCGTGGAGGAGATATGAAAGTGCCGATCGCTTTTCTCGCCTGTTTAGTGGTTTTTACCGCTATTATCGGTGTATCGGATGTCATAGCCGGTGATACCGGTCCTGTTTCCCGCGGCGGAATTATAGACGAGCAGTGGGATCTCGTGTTCTGGTATCCGGGCACGACCGATGTGCAGTACCTTGGCATCGAATTTACCGGCGGACTATTCTACATTGCCGGATGCGTAACCCCCGGTTTCCCAGAGGTCTGGGTATTCGATACTACCGGAGTGCTGGTTTTCTCATTTCCGCAGTGGACCACCGGTTGGGGCTGGCACGACTTGGCCTATGACGGGCAATTCCTGTATGGCGCCAGCGACTATATCGTCTACGCCTTCGATCTGGAAGGATACCCGGAACCGAGTATGAATATCACAGCGCCGATATTCTGTCGCGCGCTGGCGTACGATCCCAATACTGATACGTTCTGGGGAGGTGGTTGGTCGTCACCTTTGGTCAACTTCGACCGTGATGGAAACGTGATCTGGGAATCGGGACCGGGTGGGCCCTCCATCTCAGGTTTAGCCTGGGATGATTTCGCCCCGAACGGTCCCTGGCTATGGATTCACAGCCAGGAAGGGGGCTGTACGCTGTACCAGTTCGATCCGTCCTATCACGTTTACACCGGTTTGACCTACCAGGTGCCGCTGATGCCGGGCTTGACGTCGCAACTCGCGGGAGGGCTCGCTTTCAGTGAAGAGTACTCGCCAGACTATTCGGTGATGATCGGTTTGATTCAGGGGATCCCGTACGATGGGTTTTACGGTCTCGAGATGTATCCTGCGAATCCGCCGCCGGACGTTTCAATTACCATTTCCGCCGGGGGACCGATCGTTATTCCCAATACGGGTGGCAGTTTCGACTATAACGTCGAGGTTTTTAACAATGAATCGGGTCAAGCGGCCTTCGATGCCTGGATTATGGTTTACCTGCCGGATGGAATACACTTCAGACCGGTTCTGGGTCCAGTGAGTTTAACCTTGCCGGGGGGGCAGTCTCTCAGCCGCGATCGTACCCAGGATGTGCCGGCAGGCGCGCCGTCAGGGACCTATACTTATGTCGGATACGTTGGATTCTACCCTGATGCAATCGCAGACAGCAGCTTCTTCACCTTTGAGAAGTCGGCGGGTAGTTTAGTTGAATCAAGCGGCGCAGGCTGGTACACAAGTGGGAACTTCTTTTCAGGCAGCATCCTGGCTGTAGCCGTGAGCATCCTGGCTGTAGCCGTGGATGAGTGGGATACACTGACCTGTTACCCCAACCCGTTCAACCCCCTGACAACTCTGCAGTTTTCACTTCAGGAGGGCGGTATTGTAGACCTCTCCGTTTTCGACGTGGCGGGGCGCAAGGCTGTAACTCTAATGGATGGTTACCTCGAAGCCGGCACCCATGTCATCGAATTCGATGGCTCTCGGCTGGCTTCCGGAGTTTACATCTGTAAATTGGTGACACCTGAACAGATGAGACAATTGAAAATCGTTTTAGTGAGATAGAAAATACCAAATTTCGGTTTCATACTCACTGAAAACTGTATAGGGGTGGATCGCTTGATCTGCCCCTATGTTTTCCTATCAGCCTATAACAATTATACTTAGAAAAGCTATCAGGTTAATATCAACCGAAATATTGGTCATATTCGATGGAAATAACGACAAGTATAAAAAATTTTACAAATTAAAAAAAAGTGCTTGACTTTCGGAAATTTTAGTTGTAACTTTAATGTGACCTAATAGTCAATATAGCTCGTTTCGTTATATAATAACTTATAGTTATAAAATACAGCAACCTAAGTGTAATATTGCGTCTTTTGAAAGGAGGTGGTAGTAGAGAAGTGTTTGAATTGGAGCATGTAAGTGCTGCAGCTTCTCTAACGTACACCAAGCCAAATGACAGAATGTGAAATGAAACTGAAGAAACTATACTCATCATCTCAAGTTAAGGAGGAAGTATGACTAAGGTTACACTAGGATTTGTACTTACCATGTTTGTCGCCATGACGGCGTTTGCGTTCAATGCCGATGTGGGTCCAAACGCTGGTCCGGTAGCCAATTTCCCGCCGATGGATGATCCGTGGGATATGGTATTTTACTTCGATGCCGGAACCACCGCTGATGACACACAGTTACTAGGTGTCGCTTTCGCCGTCGATCAATTCTTCATCACCGGCGCTAACAGCGGCTCTGATCCCAACAACGTGTACGTCTTTGAGGCTGATGGATCGCTTGCTTTTCAATTCACGCAGCCTGCAACGAGTACCGGTTGGGGATGGCGTGATCTCGCCTACGATGGTACCTACCTGTACGGGTCAGTAACCAACCAGGTAGAAGCGTTCGACCTGGCGGGTAACCTTGTGCCGGCGATGAACATCAATGGTCCCATTACCCCTTGCCGCGCACTGGCCTATGATCCGAACACGGATTCATTCTGGACGCAATCCTTCGGCGGCCCGCTCTACAACTTCGACCGTTCCGGTGCGGTGCTCTGGACGGGTACGAGCGGTGTGACCGCGGCCTATGGCGCTGGCTGGCATGACGGGACGGATATGCTGTGGATCTTCTCCCAGGATGGATCTCCCCAGTTGACGTTCTATGAATTCGATCCAGTAGCTCACGCGCTGACCGGAGTTTCCCAAGCGGCATCTGAACCACCAGGCTGGAGCGGCGGTATTGCCGGTGGTGCTTCCTACACCACCGAGTACGATCCCGGTCTGCCGGCTGGCGCATTTGTCTTCGTCTCACAGGGATCCCCGACGGATTACTGTGCAGTGCTGGAGGCTCCCGAAACTTCGACCCCGGTCGAGCTGTCTGCCTTCAACGCCAATGTCGTTGAAGACGGCGTTATGCTGACCTGGAGCACTGCCAGCGAGCTCAACTGCTACGAGTGGACCGTCCAGCGCAACGGCGTCGATGTCGCCACACTGCCTGGTAACGGTACAACCGTCGAGCCGCAGAACTACAGCTACCTGGACGAAGTTGGAGCTGGTGACTACACCTACAGATTGAAGGAAACCGACCTCGGTGGTGCCGTGACTTATTCTGATGAGATCACGGTCACCGTGGGCGCCGTTTTTGTTACTGAGTACAGCCTGAGCGGCAACTATCCTAACCCCTTCAATCCGACCACCAACATCGCCTTCGCTCTGCCCGAAGCCGGAATGGTGAACCTGTCCGTTTACAGCGTGAACGGCAGCCAGGTTGCCACACTGGTTGACGGTAATCGCGATGCTGGCGCTTATGAAGTGACCTTCGATGCTACTAGCTTGACATCGGGTATCTACTTCTACAAGCTGACGGTTGGCGACTACAGCTCCATGCACAAGATGGTGCTGATGAAGTAACTGTTTGGTCAAAAGAGCAATCAAAAGGCAGGCTGCGAAGCCTGCCTTTTTTGATTTACGCCTGCACTTAAAACAGAGGCTTCACTGGAGTTGATTTCATAATATCGTCCGAAGAGCTATCAGTCGTGAAAAGACCGATTCTACTCTTGCGATAAGCGCTATTATTGCTTACCTTAATCTCCTGATATGTAGACTATTAAACCCTGGAGAAGTCATGGACCTCCTGAAGAGATTGACAGCCGCGACCGGCATTCCTGGCCGTGAGGATGATGTGCGTTCCCTCATTCTCAATGAGATGAAGCCATTGCTGGATAAAGTGAACACAGACGTCATGGGCAACGTCATCGGTTTTCGCAAAGGCAAAACTGGGACGCGTCTCGTCCTGGCAGCTCACATGGACGAGATCGGTTTCATGGTCAACCATGTTGACGAGAACGGATTTCTGCGGATCATACCACTCGGCGGCTTCGATCCCCGCACCCTGATGGCCCAGAAGGTGGTGGTACACGGTAAGAAAGAACTGAACGGCGTGTTCGGTTCGAAACCCGTCCACATGCTGAGCGAGGAAGAGAAGAAAAAACCTCTGAAAGTGACCGACTATTATGTCGACCTCGGCCTCCCCGCCGACGACGTGAAAAAGCTCGTCGATATCGGCGATACGGTTACCTGGCAGCGTGACTTCACCGAGATGGGGAATTGCCTGACCAGCAAGGCGTTCGATGACCGGGTGGGAGTTTACGTTATGCTGGAGGCGCTTAAGAAGGTAAAGGGCAAACCCCTTCAGGTGGAACTGTACGCCGTGGCGACGGTTCAGGAAGAGGTCGGAGTGCGGGGAGCCACGACATCCGCCATCGGTCTGGATCCCGACATCGGCATAGCCGTGGATATCACGCTGGCCAACGACGTTCCCGGCGCCCCTGATCACGAGAAGGTCACCAAGCTCGGCGAAGGCGCCGCCATCAAGATTCTGGACAGCTACTCTATATCGAATCCGAAGCTGCTGGATCATTTGAAAGCAGTGGGCAAAAAGAAGAAGATAAAGACCCAATTCGAGATACTGCCCCGCGGCGGGACTGATGCGGGAGCATTGCAACGGGGGGGCAGCAAAGCTGCAGTGGTCACGATTTCGATTCCGACACGCTACGCGCATTCGACCGTGGAAACGATTCACAAGGACGACGTCAAAGCCGCCATCGACCTGCTCGCAGCTTATATTTTAGAAGCGGGGACGAAAAAGTACGTGCTTTAGCGTACTCCAGAGCAATTATCCGATAAGGAAGCAAGGAAAAAGAGAGCATCATTATTTACGAATGGCTGCCAAACTAACCGTCCAGAACGCCGCTGGAACGAGGGATTTTCTCCCGGATGAGATTGCACTCCGGACTCAGGTGCAGCGCGTCATTGAAGCGAGTTTTGCCCTGTATGGATTTCAGCCTCTGGAGACGCCTTCCATCGAACGGCTCGAGGTCCTCTCAGGAAAGTATGGCAAAGAAGCCGATCGGCTGATTTTCAAAATCCTGAAGCGGGGCGAAAGCCTCAAATCCGGCCTGGAGACGGGTGATTTGTGCGATCTGGGCCTACGCTACGATCTCACCGTTCCCCTGGCACGAGTGGTTGCCATGAACCGTGGCAGACTGTCCTTTCCGTTCAAGCGTTATCAGATTCAGCCTGTCTGGCGGGCAGAACGCCAGCAGAAAGGCCGGTATCGGGAATTCGTGCAGTGCGACGCCGATATTGTGGGAACGGCCTCCGTGTCCGCCGATGCGGAAATCATCGCTCTGACCGACGACATTCTGCAGAAACTCAGCATTCCCGGGTACCGCATCCACGTCAATCATCGCATGCTTTTACAGGCCATTTTGAAGCAATCCGAAATTCCGGATGAACGCTTCTTCGAAGCCTGTGTGATCATTGATAAACTGGATAAGCTAGGCTGGGA
>JALGZU010000288.1 GCA_025774735.1 candidate division LCP-89 bacterium
TTGCGAAGCATGGTCAACTCTCCTTCTGCGGATCCAGATCCCCTCAAGAGGGCGGATTCCTATCTCGATCCCGGAGGCATCCGGGATTCATTATTAGCGAGCGATGACAAATTTCCCCACGGCCTTATCGTTACTGCTCTCAACGACGTAAAGGTAGAGGCCCGACACGACGGATTGCGTGTTTTTGGACAGCAGATCCCAGGATTCAGTATCGCTGCCGTCGACGTGATCCAGAGTCTGGACGATATCCCCGGCGATGGTCAGGATAGTAATTTTACAGGCCGGGGGCAGGTTGATGAAACGGATGATACTCTCGTAGCGCGCTTCGAAGAGGTTGGTTCCTCTATAGGGATTGGGAACCACCTTGACCTGGGAGAGATCGGTGAACTGACCTGAGGGATCCTGGCCTTCTTCAATACCCGAGAAAACCTGCGGATAGACGGGCATTGGTTGGCCGCTGGTGGGATCTTTCAGGTAGTTGGCGCGGGCAGATTCCTGGGGCAAGAACTCGGGCGTTTCCGGAGTGGCGGGCTTATAGGAATCGAAACTCGTTACGGCATAGTAGTAGGGTACGCTGCTGACGGGTTGATCGTAGGTATTCCATTCCAGGTCATCCGGGTCGTAGGTGGACGTATCGACCATTGCCTCACCCAATACACTGCCGCCTATATCTTCGAAAGCGTGGGCAACGTCAGGAAGGTCCACGGGGACGTATTCTCCCGAAACCGGGTCGACGGGATTCATGGTATCCCCATCGGTGTTTACCAAGTAAACCAGGCTGTCGGGGAGATTATCACAAGCGTAGATCAGTCCCCACCCGGAAGGGGCATAACCGGCTCGATAGATCTTGTATCCTTCAAAATCGGAATAACCCAGGAGTGGATCAGGCTCGTATTCGGCGCTATTATCCCAGGTCAAGCGGACGCCCTGGTCAATTCCCGTGTAATTAAGGTTCGGGATGGGCGGCGGCACGGGTAGTACCCAGTGGAGGTCATCGACGAAACTTGAGGGTTGAGCTGGATTGCTGGAGGCACTGCCCGAATAGTAGGCGATCACGGCCCGGTCCGATACGGCGCGCACACCTTTAAGACCCTGACCGACGCAGAAGACGTAGACGAAGCGCATGGTATCGTTAACACCGAAGGTGAAGGGTCCCGAGGATGTCAGCCAGCGGTAGTCGAAGGTCGGGGCACCGATTTCGCGCGGATTAGGGATGAATGTGAAGCCCATACCCGCCGAGTGGGAAGCGGACATGTACTCAAATTTCTCGTCATCATTGCCGGGGTCGCTGTTCCAGTTCCACCACTGGTGGGCATAGGGCCGCGGCAGGGTGTCATCGGCGGTGGTGTAGTAGGGTTCATGGGGTGTGTAGATCAGACGGCCGCCGGTCCAGCCGTCACAGGGGATGCCCAGACCGCGCTCGCCGGTGTCGTTGCCCTGTACGGCGTTGTTATCGCCGTCATAGATCATGGACATGTTACGGCTGATCAGCCAGCCGTGCAGGGGCTCAGCCGTCACCGGGTCTATCAAGGGATTGCCCGCATCAGGACCCGTCTGTTTCAAGATAACCGGCCCGTTATCATCCAGATAGATCTGGTATTCATCATAGATGCCGTCCGGTTCGGCATAGCCTTCGATCCAGTTGGGATTATCGCCGAGTCTAGCGTCTTCATCGCCCCCGAGCCAACCATAAGGCAGGCCCCACTCATCGTAGCCGTCCAGACCGTCCCCGTCAAGATCCAAGGGATCGACGATGTCCATCTGATCAGTGTCAGTATCCGATCCGTCCCAGCCGTCGTAATCCACGTTATCGTCAATGTGGCGGTCGGTGGGATCCGAATCAGCCACGTCATTATCGAAAACCCAAGCGGCATAGAAGTTCGAGAGGATGCCCACTTCGCCGGTGTTCACAATTTCATACTCGAACGCGATAAAATCGTAGTATTCCGGCATGGACCAGGACAGACCCCGCTGCAAGATCTTGATGCCCAGAGGGGTATGGGTCGCCGTGGGGGCGTAATCGTCGTAGATCACGTACGAATCCTGGATGGATTTTCCCGAGCCGAGGAAGACGGGATCTTCTCCCGCACCGGCTGAATGGAACTCATAATCGCCGTAGTCTGCGTGGGAGACGCGTTTTTTTCCTTGCACCAGAGCTCCCACCCAGAAGCGGCCTTCCCAGATGTAATCGTTGCCGGAACCTCCGGGCCATTGCCCAGAAGGCAGCACCTCATTGGGATCGCCATAGGAGCCAAAGTTTCCGATTGTGGTCCAGACGTTACAAACATCCATGATGATGGTTTGATCGTAGGTAAGATCGCCGGCCACAGAGCGCACGGGTCCAACTTTACCCGTCTGCGGCGCCGGTCGGGCGAGAGCCAGATTGGCGAGGGTGATCCCAGCAAGGATCGATACAGCCCAGCGAGTCATGTTACACTCCATTCTATATTCACATGAGGCTGAAAAGCGCCAGTTAAGAATTTTTAATTAGAACTGCAAGGCGACACCGACACGCACCAGCCGGCTGGGGCCGTAAACGGTTGGATTATCGTACTTCCCATCGGCATCGTTGGTGCGTTCGCCGGTGGTTGGGTCCACCTGCAGTGCGTACCATTCTTCATCGTCGATGTCAACGATATTGACCCGGTCGAAGAGGTTGCGGACTTCGACGAAGAATTTGGTAAAGACCTGGTTCCAGTAGTAACCCTTGTCTATGACCATATCGACGTTGAGCGTGTAGGGCATGCGCTCGGTATTTTCATATTTCCATTTATCCTGATCCTTTGTCGGCGGGCTCCAGGGCATACCGCTGCCATAGGCGAAGATAAAATTGAAGCCCAGGTTATCGGTATAAGGAATTCCGAAGAAGACCTCGTTATCCAGGGTGCGCAAGTCGAGGTTCGCGGAGACGGTGTGGCGCTGATCCCAATCAAGGAAGGTTTCGGTAGTGGGAACGTTGTTTCCTTCCCAGATGGTGACGTAATCGGCCGTGGGGGAGGAATTTTTACCCCGGGCGAAGGAGTAGGTGTAGGTCAGCGTTCCAGAGATGTAGCGCTGCCGCGGCTGGATCAGGGTAATTTCCAAGCCTCTGACGTTGCCGTAATCGGTGTTTTCGTAGATCCCGTACCAGTTGGAGGCGGAGTAGAAGACCTGGCGGGTATCGGTCAGGCCGGTGATATCCTTAAAGAAGCCGGTCACGTTGAGGACCAGATCGGGCGCGAAGGGGAAGCCCTGGTGTTTGACTCCCAACTCGTAGGAGGTGGTCTGTTCGGGTTCCAGGTTAGCATTCCCCATGCGGGGGAAGGCGCCGAAAAGCTGGAAGGTCAGGTTTTCGAACAGGAAGCTCAGGCGCGGTATCTGGAAGTAGTGGCCGTAATTGAAGTAGAGCACGTCGCGATCGGTGATGGGGTGTGAGATGCCCAAGCGGGGCGACCAAGCGTACTTGGCATCGACCGAAGTTGGATTGTTGATTTCCCCTCCGACCGTGTAGTCGACCACGGGATCGGTAATGTCGCCGGGGTAGTTATTATGGTTGGCGTTGAAGTAGTCGAAGCGCAAGCCGGCATTGACGATCAAGCCCTCAAATTCCATCTTGTCCTGTACGTAAGCGGCATAGGAATGGGGGAAGATTTCGTAATCTTCGCCGTAGATGTTGCCGCCCGAAGCGGCGTCGACATCGTAGACCGACATATCGTAGTAGCTGCCTTCGAGGCCCCACTTCAACTGGTGATTCGGATTGACCTGACTGGTCATGTGGAACTGGGCGTTGTAGGTATATTTTTCATCCTCGTGCCAGCGGTCGCGGTGATAGGTGTTGCCGAGGCCATATTCGAAGAAGCCGTCAGCGTCCTTTTCACCCACACCGAACATGGGCAGCTCGGTCATGGGGATCCAGAGTGAATCCGCACCGACTTCCGAGGCATCGACGTAGCCGTTGTGGTTCTCATCGGCGTAGAGATCCTCGCCGGGTCCGTATGTCATCCAATCTCAGATACCGTTGCCTTTCAGTTTCTCGTTGGCATCGAAGCGGCCGTCGCCGTCGATATCTTCGGTGGTGGTCAGGCCATCGTTTTCACCCAGATCACCGGTGAAGGGCAGTCCGTCCAAACCCAGATCGTAGCCGTAATCAGGGATGCCGTC
>JALGZU010000289.1 GCA_025774735.1 candidate division LCP-89 bacterium
TGCCTTATCGATCATATCACCGGAAAAACCGAGTTTTCCTACAGCTCTGGAAGAATCGTCCTGCACCCCTATCGGCACGGCGCCGTGCTCCATCAACAGCCGGTAGGCGTCCTCGTTCTCGACGAAGATGCCCACATCTTTAAGTATGTCACGAGCTTCGGAGAGGATATCTCCGATAAAATCCTCGGTGATTAGCGTAAGTTTCGGTCTGAAAGCTGGTCTGATCATTGATTCCTCGTGCCAAATTTGTTATCGATCATGGCTCGTAACGCTTGGATATGACTGGCGTCGCTGCCGCAGCACCCACCCACGGCTCGTGCCCCGGCGCCCAGCATCTCCCCGGCATATCGCATAAATTCATCCGGCTTCTGTGGATAGATCACCCCGTCGGCCGTAATCTGAGGTGTGCCTGCGTTGGCCTGGAAAAGTAGCGGTACATTAAGTTCAGGGATCAACTGCTGAGATAGTGCCGCCATTCCTTCGGCTTCCAGCGTGCAGTTGGCCCCCACCAGAAACGCGCCAGTGGCGCTCAGAGTTTGAAGCGCATCAATGACAGCATCCCCCATTACCGTGAAATAGCCGCGCGGGGTGCTGTTAAAGGTCAGGGTCACGGCAACCGGAACCTGCGGTGTAACTTTACGGCAGGCTTCGAACCCGAGGCATGCTTCCCGCAGGTCGTAGTGAGTCTCAAGTAAAAAAAAGTCCACACCTTCAGCCGCTAACACACCTGCCTGCTCTTCGTAAACCGCGCTGGCTTCCGCCTCGGTCAGGCTCCCGTGAGGCTGGAAAAACTCCCCCGATGGCCCCATCCCCCCGGCGATGAGATTATGGCCGCTGGCCGCCTCCTTCGCAAGCTGAACTGCCCGCCTGTTGATTTCCTCCAGCCGGGCATTCAGCCCTCCCTTGGATAATCGCAGGCGGTTCCCTCCGAACGTGCAGGTCGTGATCACGTCGCACCCGGCTCGGACGTATTCCCGGTGTACCTCCAGCACGGATTCCGGATGGGTAATGATCCAGGCTTCGGGAGCTTCGCCCGCCGGCAAGCCCATCTGGATCAACCGAGATCCGATGGCTCCGTCGAAGAGGAGCGGCGGTCCGGCGGCAACTCGCTGCTGTATGTTATCAGCCATCGTTTCCTTCGATTAACCGGATGGCCAGTTCCACGGCACGGGAGGCGTCCGGAGCATACCCGTCTGCCCCGATTTCATCCGCCCAGGCCGATGTGACCGGGGCGCCGCCCACGAGAATCTTCACTCCGTCCCGGATGCCCTCCTGGGTCAAACGGTCGATCAGGTGTTTCTGGTTAATCATGGTGGTGGTCAGCAGGGCGGATAGCGCCAGGAAATCCGGCTTCTGTTGACGGGTTTCTTCGACAATCCTCTCCAGGCTCACGTCCGCACCCAGATCGACGACGTCGAATCCGTGAGCTGACATCAGGGCGCAGACCAGGTTCTTGCCGATTTCGTGAATGTCGCCCTGGATGGTGCCTGCCACGATTTTTCCCCGGGAGATGCGCTTGTCAGCGTCCGCTCCACTCTTCTCGGGGAAAAAAACGTCCATGGCAGCCTGCATCGCCTGCGCCGCAAGGAGAAGCTGCGGCAGGAAAAATTCCCCCTGGTCAAAGAGATCCCCCGCATGCCGGATGCCCTCGATGAAGGGCTGCAGAGCCTCCGTGGGTTCATGTCCCGCCTTTAAGGCATCCTCGGCCAGTGAACGGGTTTTGTGGGCATCCCCGGCCAGGATGCACGCCTTGATGTCTTCTTGTGGTAGGTTGTTCGTGTTCAAATCTTCTCCCTGTATGCAGAATCTGTAATTTTAACGAGGTTGACACCGGGGACAAAAGTAGACACTTCTGTCTCCCAGTGTCAGTTTCCGGATGGTTTTGCCGCAGAGGCGGCAAGCTTCGCCGCCACGCCCGTAAACCTGCAGCATCTCCTTGAAACTGCCCGGCTTGTCATCCACGCGCCGGTAATCGTTGATGGTGGTGCCGCCGCATCTTAACGCTTCTTCCATGACGCCGCGCAATCCACGGCACAGGCGTTCCCGGTCAATGGGTTTCAGCTTCCCTCCCTGACGGGTCGGTCGGATGCCCGCCCGGAAGAGGGCTTCCGATGCGTAAATGTTCCCCACGCCTGAAACCAGGCTCTGATCCAGCAGGAGTGTATGAACGGCCCGCTTTCGGCGTCTCTTTCCGCTGTCGGAATAGACCAGTTTTTTCAGGGTCTCGGAGGAGAATCCTGATGACAAAGGATCATCCCCCAGTCTCTCCAGGACTTCTATTCTCTCCCCAGGACGGTACAGCTCCAGCCTGCCGAACCGCCGCACGTCCACGTGGTCCAGACGGCTGCCGTCCTCAAAGATATACCGGCTGCAGAGATGAGACGTTGGCTCCATCCCATCCCGGCTGACGATAAACTTTCCGGTCATCCCCAGGTGAGCCAGCAAGCGGCAGCCATCGTCCAGCGTGAACAGGAGGTATTTCCCCACTCTCTCAACGGATTCGAAGGTACGATCGGTGAGATCCTCCTCGAAGCGGCCCGCCGGCGCCTGCGGATGTTTCAACATATCCGGACGCCTCAGATTAGCTGCCTGAATGCGCCTTCCCAGGCACTGCGCTCTCAATTCTCGCACCACCGTCTCAACTTCGGGAAGTTCGGGCAAGCGTGGCCTCACTGCATGAAATGGCTATAACTCAAGTAAAAGCGGTCGTCCCGTTCCCCGTCCGGATACCAGTGGTAGGCCGCGGAAAGACGCGCCCGGCGCTGATGAAACAATCCCGCGCCTCCCGTCCAGTACTCCTCCGCTGCCGTGCGCACCCATCCCCCCTGAACAGAAAAGGTCCGGGATAATCCCAGATCCACGCCCGTGCGCAGTTCCATCTGGTCGATCTCTTCGAAATCATCCCAGT
The DNA here is from genome assembly GCA_025774735.1 of candidate division LCP-89 bacterium. The sequence goes on from JALGZU010000289.1 coordinate 2,909, forward strand.
CTAATGCTGACAATTGGGCCGCGAGCGTGAGTATCCCCCCGATCTGCCAGGATAATCCCGCAAGGATCCTGAACGGGTTCAGATGACTGGCAGGATCGCTGATACTCTGAACGCAGAGACCCAGCAACCAGCCACTATACGGAATCACTACGCCCAGATCGCCGCTCCAGTGGCTCTTCCGCCCCTCGTCCGCCCAGCTCTCGTTGATGTATTTAACGCTCAGTCCGATCGGAAGACCGATGGGGGTCTCATAGACGGTGCTGACCAACACGCTGACCGCGTCCCCACCTTCCGGTCCGGAGTTATCCACGACCCGGTAAACTCCCAATCCCTTTCCGGTGCGGTTCGTCGGCGAATAATTCAGGTAACTGAATCCCCAGTTCTGAGGCCACTCCACTTCTTCGAAGCTGAAGGTGAAATCCATCCCCATGCGGTTCTGGAGGTAGAGCCCCGCGGGATTCCAGTAAACCGTGGTGACTTCAAACGGAACCGCCGCGCCAGCTCCGCCCATCCCCTGAATTTTCGATCCGGCGGACTCGAACGCTTGACACTGCAGTCCCAGAAGGAGTACAGGGACAACCAGATGAATCCATCGTAAATGCATGGTAATAGTATAATAAAAATCCCCTGATTTCGCAAGCCTATTCGTGCACTTATGTCGAGGATGGGAGGGCGGACGACACGGGTTATAGGCCTAAAAAAAAATGAATTCGCTTGACATTGTTCCTGCCTAAACCTATATTCATTCAAAACTGGAAAACCGGCGCACGCGCAACTGCGCCCGTTCGATTGTCAGTGCAGCTGACCGATTTGCCTGCTTAGTTTTTGAGGAACCGACGCATGAATTACAACATTTTGGTCGTGGACGATTCCTGGGAATCCCGAGAGGTCATTACGTCCATCTTGTCCATGGAAGAGGAATACACCCTGGCCGTAGCGGAAAACGGTCAAGAGGCGATGACGAAGATACAAGCTGAACGCTTCGACCTGGTGATCACCGATATATCCATGCCGGTTATGGACGGTCTCGAACTCCTCGATCATCTGGCCAATCAGATGCCCGGCCTGCCGGTCATGACCTATACCGGATTTGGTGATCTCTTCGGCGTCAAAGCGTTGGAGCGCGGCGCGGAAGATTGTATCTTTAAGCCGTTTGAAGCGCGCGACCTCAAGCTGCGCGTGGCCAAGGCGTTGAAGTACAG
>JALGZU010000290.1 GCA_025774735.1 candidate division LCP-89 bacterium
ATGCGTTCCAACTGTTCGTTGGCATCGCGCTGCTGCTGTTCGAGTTGTTCGTCTCTTTTACCCAACTCTTTTTGCTGGGTCAGCAATTTTTCTTTATCGTTTTCGAGTTGGCCGGAAGCTCGGTCGATCTCATCGGAGCGGTGCTTGAGGGTATGTTCTTTGTCAGATAGGCGTCTTTCCTGTTCTTCCAGCTTTTTCCGCCGCGTTTCGGCCTGTGATTCGAACTGGGCTCTGAGTTCAATCTGCTGATCCTTGGCCTCCAGGAGCTTCTCTTTTTTGAGGGTTTCGGCCTCTTTTTCCGCCTCCAGTAGAATACGTTCAGCGGTCTGACCCGCTGAATCGACTCGCTTCTGATCGACGATATAGCGGACAGACCAGCCGACCAGAACGCCGATCAGCGCCGTCGATAGTGCGAAGATAATTGCGGTTATTGAGAACATATGTTCACCTTGAGTCTATAATTTAAATTCCCCCGTCAGCGACAACGGAGCGGGGGAATGTTGCCGATAATACGCCCTTCAGTAGACCGACGCTCTGCGTCATCATGATTCCGGGCATGAGTCCATAGTATTTATATTAAAAAATCCCCGCGAACAGCCTGCGATTATAAAGAGAACCATTTTGCCATAATGGGTGCCTCCCTAAACGTTTCTTACGTCCTCTGCCCGTGGTGGGTCCGCCGTACGGTGGATGAGGCCTGTATTACGCGCCTGAGAGGTAGGCTCCCTCTATTTTAGTGTTGGTTCTTTTTAATCGAGACAGGCTGTCTCGTCGGGGATTTTTATCGACTGTCATAATGGTGATTAGTTTTGGACTTGGATTTGTTCGCAGAGATCCGACAGTTTGCGAGATCGGTCGGCAACTTTGCGGCCAAAATCAGCGGCTTCACTCTGGAAAGCGGCCAGTTGTCTCCGGGTTCGGAGCAGTTCATCCGCCAGGTTTAAGGCGGTCAGAATGGCGTTCTTCAAGGAGGGCATATCAGCCTGAATGTTCATGAGAGAACGCATCCGCTGATCGACAAGTGCTGCTACCTCGTGTAAATATTGCGCATCCTCATACCCTGTCACCGAATACTCGATGTCCAGTATCCTGACGCGCGTGGAAGCGTTGGGAGTCGATCTCACTGGGTTACCTCTATTGTCTGATTTTCCAGGCGTTACAGGCGCCTGTTAAATTCCTTCGAGCTTCTTCAGTAAATCCTGTAATCTTTGTCTCAGCAGGTTTTCTCTTTCCACGTCCCGTTGGCTGTCGCCGGATTCCTCACTCTTCCGGGCGAGCTTCTCTTCCAGTCTGACGACCTGGGCGCGCAACCCTTTGTTCTCTTCGGTGAGATCACCGAGCCGTTGGACGACCGCTACAATCCTGCGCTCCAACTCATCGAAGGCAGAGAGATCGGCAAACAAGCTGATTTCGTACTGTTGTGTTCCCCCTGTGGAATCTTCCGTTGACACGATCAGGACCTCAGTTTACCACCAAGGTTAGCTTCGATATCTTCTACAATCGTCTTAATCCGTTCGTCGACCTCGTTGTCCGTCAGGGTCCGTTCAGGCGATTGAAAATGCAATCGAAAGGCGAGACTCTTATTCCCCTCGCCGACCTGATGTCCTCGATAGAGATCGAAGAGATCGCAACTCATCAGTTGAGTGCCACCGAGTTCCCGGATTCGCTCCAGCACCTTCCCCGCAGGGACATCCAGCTTCAGCGTAAAAGCCAGATCGCGCTGCAGAGGTGGATACTTCGGGAAATGACGGTACGTCAATCGCTTCTGTGCGGCCTTCTCCAATGTAGCGACATCGAACTCGAAGTAGAAGACGGGAACGTCAATGTCGAACGGCTGCACGACTGCCGGATTAATCTGCCCGAACAGTCCAACGGATCCCTTTTCCGACTTTAACTTCACGACGTCGGAAGTGAACCGATTTGCTTCTGTAACATTATAGTAAAAAAAATCGGTATTGTCAAGGGATATTTCTCGTCGCAGATTCTCGACAACGCCTTTCAAGTCCAGAAAACCCACCGGCGATTTCTCCTGATCCCAGTGTGAGGGTTCATGCACGCCAACCATTACACCTGCGACAGAATCCCATTCAATTTCCGCTCCATTCTCGGACCGGAAACCGCGGCCGATCTCAAAAAGGCGCAGGTCGGGGACGCCGCGGTTCAGGTTATGGGCGGTTACCTTCAACAGGCCCGGTAAGAGACCGTTGCACAGGTACGCCATGTCTTCGCTGCCCGGATTTTTCAGTTTTACGGGCGCGGGCATGTCCGGGAGGTTGGCCTCCTGGACTGCAAGCAGGGGCGACGTTTGAATCTCTGTGAATCCGAGCTTAATTAGGACGTCGCGCAGTCTGGCCTGGAAGATTTCGCCGGCCGGTTGCTGCACGTCCAGTGATACGTTGGCGCGCTCGGCCGTTGGAATGTTGTTGTAGCCGAACAATCGCGCCACCTCTTCGACCAGATCGATTTCCCGTTCCAGATCGGGTCTGAAGGTGGGGACCATCACGGAGAAGGGATCTTTGCCCGTAACGCTGCACCCGAGGTTTTCGAGGTACCGCTTAATGTCTCGAGATGGTACATCAACGCCCAGCAAGGCCTGCACGCGCTGCGGGCGAAGTTCGATACTCTTCGGTTCAACCGGGGCTGGGTACATATCCGCCACGCCTGTCGCCAGTTTCCCACCGGCGAGTTCCAGAATCAAGGACGCGGCCATGTCCAGGGCGCGTACTGTGGCGTTGGGATCGGCGCCGCGTTCAAAACGGCGGGAAGAATCGGTGGAGAGATTCAACAGTCTCGAAGTCCTGCGGGTGTTGATCGGGTCGAAGTAGGCGCTTTCCAACAGCAGGTTGGTGGTCTCATCGGAAATTTCGCTGTTTTCACCGCCCATGACGCCCGCCAGCGCCACGCCTTGCTTGCCGTCGCAGATCAGCAGCATACGGTCGTCGAGGCGGCGATCCTCTTCGTCGAGGGTGATAAACTTCTGCCCGGCTTCCGCCCGGCGCACATGAATCCGGTGTTCGGCGAGACGGTCGAAATCGAAAGCGTGCATCGGGTGACCCATTTCCAGCATAACGTAGTTGGTGACGTCCACGATGTTATTGATGGCACGCAATCCCACCGCTTCCAGGCGCCAGCGTAGCCAATCCGGTGACGGAGCGATTTTAACTCCCCTGATTACTCTGGCGCTGTAGCGCGGACAGAAGGCGGGTTCATCAATGGTTACAGAGGTCAGTTCATCGACGGGGGGACCCGATTCCACAGGTGCAAATTCGGGCAGGCTGAAAGGAAGATCCAGGGCCGCCGCGGCTTCACGGACGACACCGATATGCGAGAGACAATCAGGGCGGTTGATGGTCACTTCGATTTCCAGGGCCCAGTCCCGCGGTCCTATCACATCGCGGAGAGGCTGTCCTACCGACGTATCGGGATCGAGGACGAGGATGCCCCCGGTGTCCTCGCTGAGCCCCAATTCAGCGCCCGAGCAGATCATCCCTTCGGAGGGAATCCCCCGGATGTTCCGAGCTTCAATCAGCATGCCGTTCGGTAAAGAGGTTCCGGCGCCAATGAAGGCGATCTTCTGCCCGGCCGCCACGTTGGGCGCCCCGCACACCACTTCAGGGGTGGCATCTCCGATATCCACCCTGCAGAGTGTCAATTTATCTGCGTTGGGATGGGGTTTAACGTCGAGTACGTGACCGACGTAAATGCCCTCCAGCTCCGGACCCACTGGCTCCAGGCTTTCGACTTCCAACCCAATCATGGTGAGAGCTTCAGCCAGCTCCTGGGGGGAGGCGGAGAAATTTAATAGACTTTTCAGCCAGAGGTAGGAAACACGCATGGCGGTTAAAACTGACGTAAGAAACGAAGGTCGTTTTCGTAGAAGAGGCGAATATCGTCAACTCCGTACCAGATCAGGGCGATCCGTTCGATGCCCAGCCCGAAGGCGTACCCGGTCCAGATTTCCGGATCGACACCAACTCCTTCGAGAACGTTGGGATCGACCATCCCGGATCCTCCCATCTCCAGCCATCCCGTATCCTTGCAGAGTCGGCATCCGTCGCCGCCGCAGAGATAACAGGAAGCATCCACCTCGGCTGAAGGTGACGCCCTTATCGACGTAGAGCCCTTCCACCTGATGGAACACTGGGAAGTGCGTGGGATCGGGTTTGTCCTTCCGGTAGACGCGCCCGGGTGCAATCATGCGTACCGGGAGCTTACCGCGCTCCAGAACGCGTATCTGCACGGGACTGGTCTCGGTTCTCAGCAGGCGGTCGTCGTCGACGTAGAAAGTGTCGGCGTCGTCCCTGGCGGGGTGCCACTCGGGTGTGTTCAGCGCGGTGAAGTTGTAGTAGGTCGTTTCGATTTCGGGGCCGGTTTCCACCGTGAATCCCATGGATCGGAAGATGCTTTTCACCCGTTCCTCTGTCTGTATCAGAGGGTGGATGCGGCCCACCTGCGAACGTCTCCCCGGCAGCGTCAGGTCGAGGGTGGGATTGGCAAGGCGAACGGACTGAATCTCGTTCTGGCGGCGGGCGATTCCCTCCTGAACGCGCTCTTTGAGCAGGTTGAGTTCGGCCCCGCGCGCCGGACGTTCGTGCTGTGAGAGTTTCCCTAACTCCTTGAATCGAGCCGTTACCAGGCCTTTTTTCCCCAGGTAGCGCACTCGAAGTTGTTCGAGCGCCTGGGGATCTTCGATTTTCTCCAGTTCCGTTTCGAACTGTAGCGTCAGGTCATCCAGATCGGACATCGAAACTCGGTTAAGAGGGAAATTTACGATTTGACCAGTGAGACGATCTGCGCGAAGGATTCCGGATCGCGCGCGGCGATATCGGCCAGAACGCGGCGATCCAGATCGAAGCCTTTGGACTTCAACCCGTTCACGAAGGTCGAATAGCTCAAGCCATGCTCACGGCAGGCGGCGTTGATGCGGACGATCCAGAGTCGGCGGAAATCCCGTTTGCGCTGGCGCCGGTCGCGGTAGGCGTACAGGTTCGCCTTGTCGACCGCCTGGCGGGCGGTGGTGATGAGCCGGTGTCTCGCACCCCAGTATCCCCTGGCGGATTTCAAGATCTTTTTGCGACGTCGTCTTGAAGCGACGATATTGGAAGCTCTGGGCACAAGTACTCCCTATTT
>JALGZU010000291.1 GCA_025774735.1 candidate division LCP-89 bacterium
TCGCAGTATTTGAAGCGTACTCCGGGATAGTACGGCGTCACGTTGCGCAGCAGCTCGCGCACGTACTCAACATTCTTGCCGATGTCTCGGAAATCATGGTCGGTGAAAGCCAGCAGGGTCGGTCCCAAATTCTGAGCCCGTTCGAAGGCTTTGCGTACTTCGGCTTCATCCAGCAGGCGCAGCCGGGTGCCCACGTTCAGGCAGCGGGCGATGAAGCGCCGGCAATTTCCTGCAACCTGGTAATCGTCGTGGCAGGGATTGTAGATCGACCAGTCCTTCACGGCCCGGCGCCAGTCGCCGAATCGGCCGTCGGCTAAATCGCTGTCCCGCACGTCTTCGTCCACCGCCTGGTTGGAGAGGTCGTAGGGAATCCACTGCTCCAGCAGCCAGTGACTGTCAGGCCGCTCCGTGTGAAAACCCGCCCGGTTAACCGATGGAAACCAGTCGCGCTCGATCACCCGCCTGGTGAGGATGTCGAAAAAGTTCCCGTCGCGCAGGTAAAACGTCGCCGACTGGTGAGACCGCCCCGACGGATGTACTGGATGAAAATGCCAGTGTAGCCCGTCCTCTGCCCCCGTCTCTGCGATGAAGCGCCGGTAATAATCGAAAATTTTATGGTATCCCAGGGACTTGCGCCTCGGATTTTCACTGTAGCCGATATGATCCACGCAGTGCCAGTTGTAAATCCAGCCGCCCCCGAAACTGTCCGGCATCTCGGCACGGAAACCCTCTGACCCGATCCGTTCCAGCATGGCGTCGATTTTGACCCAGTTGTTGTTGTACTCGAGTAACCGGGGTGCTACCACCCGAGCCACCGCCTCCGTTTGCCCCCCCAGATCGATCTCGCAGGCCTGAAGCTTCCGCAGGGTTTCCCCGGATGGTCTCAATTTGATGCCGAAAATCTGCCAGATTCGCTCGAAGGTCGCCCGCAGGCTTTCGTAGAGAGGTCCCTCCGCATCTACGCAGTGAACGATATAGACGATTGGTTCAGTGTTCATGTTAAATCGCTTCGCTGGTCTCTTTCTGGAAAATTCTGGCTGGATTGCCGAAAACGGTCTGGCCGTCCTCCACGGGCTTCACCACCACCGATCCAGCGCCGATGACGCAATGCTCCCCGATGACGATGCCCTGCCGCACCACCGATCCGATCCCCACCAGCGTCCCCTTGCCCACCTCGACGCCTCCGGCTAAATGCGCCCCCGTGGCGATGTGGGCGTGATCGCCGATCCGGCAGTCGTGTTCCACGATGGCGCCGCTGTTTATAATGGCGTTCTCCCCGGTCCAGGCCTCCGCGTTGATGATCGCGCCGGCTCCCACCGTGACGCCTCGCTCAACGCTTGCCGTGGGCGATATAATCGCCGCGGAGTGAATCGCATCAACCGGTATCAGCCCCCGCTCGACGGCGGTTTCGAAGAGTCGCCGCCGCGGCTGCAGATCTGCCGCTCCGCCCAGACCGATGAAAAAGTGATCCGCGCCTCCCAGCTTCAACTCCTCCATCAGGCTGTCATCTCCCAGGATCGGAATCCCCAGAATCTGTTCCCCGCGCAGTTCCGGATTCCGGTCAAGTAGTCCTACCGGCTCGTAGCGGCCGCACAGCTTCAGGATCTCGATTACTACCTTGGCATGGCCGCCGGCTCCCAGACCGATAACGGGTATAGCCATCTCAGATCAGCTCTCCTGTTTCGACTTCGATGTCGTAAAATGTCTTCTGAATCAGGGCGGGGGAGAGCTCCGTCTCCCGGAGTACGCGTACAATCCGCTCCGCCGCCTGACCGTCCCCATATGGATTGGCCATCCCCACCAACTCCGCCCGAAAGCGCGGGTGAATGGCCGTCTGTATGGCTTCGCTGATCTCATCGCTGGAAGACTCCGCGTCGATCACGTTGCCGCCGCGCAGCCTCCCCTTTTGCCGGTCGCCGATGTTGACCACCGGGAGTTCGAAAGAAGCCGCTTCGATGATGCCGCTCGATGAATTGCCCACCATCGCAGCCGCGTAATTCATTAAGGAATAGTAACCCCGCAATCCCAGAGTCGGCGCGCAGATGCAATTTGAGTGCGTCGAGGCATACTTCTCGATTGCCTCGATGATGACCCGCCCCCCCGTATCCGCATTGGGATAGGTGAAGACCACCGGCATAGATGTCCTCTCGATCGCCTCGAGTAGCTCCCCGATGTAAAGGTCCGTCTTCTCGTACTGCAGAGTCACCGGGTGGAAGGTCACCAGCAGTGGCGCAGTCTCCAGGGATAGGCCCAGCCGCCCCTGAAGTTCTTTTCTCGAATACAATTTCATCGCCGCGATGGTGTCCAACGCCGGCGCTCCGCTGATGGTGACGCGCCCGGGTTCCTCGCCCAGTTGAATCACCCTGCGCCGTGCTTCCTCAGTAGCCACCATATGCAGGTGGCTCAACTTGGTAATCGAGTGCCGGAAGGCGTCGTCCATCGCACCTTCCGTCCTCTCTCCGCCGTGGATGTGAACCAGCGGGATATTGAACGGCTGAGCCGCAAGGACACCTGCAACCATCTCGAACCGGTCCCCCAGTACCACCAGCAGGTCCGGCCGGAAGCGGGCGTAACTCTGAGCGAAACCGATAACCCCTAATCCCATCGATTTGGAGATGCCCTCCGGAGAATCCGAACAGAGCGACAATTCCACCCGGTCGCCGATCTCGAAGCCGTCCTCCTCGATATAACGGTAAGTCAACCCGAACTCCGGCGAGAGATGCATCCCCGCAACGATCAGGTGCAGGTGCAGGCCGGCATCCGCCTCGATCTTCTTCAGGATCGGGTGGTAGAGGCTGTAATCCGACCGCCCCACCGTGACCACTCCGATATGTCTCATACCAGCATCTCCGTCGTCAGAAGTGTATCCTCTTCGATCTCCTCTTTGACCCGGCGTCCCACCAGGCTCGAGAGCTTGGCGGGCGGGATGCCGGTGCCTGGCCTCTTGATGGCAATCATACTCTCCGTCAGAACAGCTCCAGCGAGGATGCGCCGGTTCGCCACCAGGCTCTTGCGCGCCGCCCGCTGCGTGTTTAATTCGCTGGGAGCCGGCCGCTTGATCGCCGATCCCATCGCCGACTCCACGGTGCGAATGCCCTGCACCAGCGTCTCAAGTTCGTCGGGTTCCAGGGATGCGCTGTGGTCAGGGCCCTGCATGGATCGATCCAGGGTAAGGTGCTTCTCGATAACGCAGGCGCCCAGTGCCGTTGCCGCCAGAGGCACGGTCAAGCCCATTGTGTGATCCGAAAAACCGCACGGCAGGTCAAACGTCTCGGCCATCGTGATCATGGCTCGCAGGTTGGTATTGGCCGGGTCCGCGGGGTAGTTCGAAACGCACTGAAGCAGTACCATAGCTTCGTTCCCCGCCTCTCGGATAGTCCAGACGGCATCCTGAACTTCATTCAGGTACGACATCCCCGTGGACAGGAGGATAGGCCTTCCCTTGCGGGCGATGTGCTCCAGGAAAGGTAAATTCGTGATTTCACCCGATGCAATCTTGAAAGCTGGAACGTCGATCGCATCCAGAAAATCGGCGCTCTCTTCGTCGAAAGGCGAGGATAGAAAGACGATGCCCGATTTCCGGCAGTGTTCCTTCAACTCGGAAAAGGTTTCCGGCTCGATCTGCGGTTCTTCGCCGCCGGTGGTCTGCTTCTGGTAATCCGCCTTCTCGGCTCGCGCTGAAGCGATCCGTTCCGCCTTGAAAGTCTGGAATTTGACCGCGTCAGCACCGGATTTCGCCGCCGCCTCGATCAATTGACGGGCAACCGCGGGATCCCCGTTGTGGTTCACTCCCGCTTCGGCGATGATAAAACAGCGCTGTCCCGTCCCGATCTGATGTCCTGCGATCTCTACCGTCTTCATCGGTTATCGTGAAATTCGATTCAGTTCACTCGAGGCATTCGGGCATGATCGGCTCGTACTGAGCCAGGTTCCCACTGAGCTTGCGGCCTAACAGCTCGTCCAGGTCGTCCGCGGCGATCCCCGGCGCCGCAACTCGCATCGCTTCCAGGTCTCCTTCCGCCAGAACCGTTCCTGCTTTCAGGTCACGCAGAGCCACCAGGCTTTTCTTGGCGTAACGGCGGTATTGCTGTTCCGCTGCGGTGAACGGCCGTGGTCTCGGATCCCCCAGAGCTGCATCGATCTCCCGCACCATAGCCACGAAGCGCCCGAATTCATCCGGGTTCAGAGCCGCCTGGTGGTCGATCCCCTTTTGGGACCGGTCGTGAGTGATATGTTTCTCGAGAATGTCCACATCCAGCCCCTGAGCCGCTGCTGGGAGCCAGAACGCCGCCGGCGATTCCGCATCCGAATGATCCTGGTAGCCGACTGGAAGCTCGTACAACCCCTTCAGCTTGGCAAGCATCCCCAGGGTCACGTCCTCCGGAGGCGTGGGGAAGTTCTGTAGGCCGTACATCAGCCAGATGCCCGCAGTCTTTCGTTCTGATATAGACTGGATGGCAGTGCTGATCTCGTCGAAGCTCGATCCGCCTACACTCAGGTCGATACGCTTGCCGGTCGCCGCCGCGGCATTCAACAGCGGAGGATTCGACAGGTCGGAGGCGTGAATCTTGTAAGCGTCGACGCCCAGTTCTTCGCAGAAGGCCAGGGACTCGGGATGGTTCGTCTGAGCCACAATCTCCATCCCGGAGAAGTACTCCCGCGTATAATCGGTCAATCCCTGCCAATCCTGCTTAGTTAATTCAATCCGGCGGATGAGATTGTAATCCGGGTGCTGAGGGACCATCGCACGATTCGTCCAGATCTGGAACTGGATGGCGTCTGCCCCGGCCTCCCCGGCCCCCTTGATAATCTCCCTCGCTAATTTCGGATCGCCTTCGTGTGAACAGGCCATCTCGGCGATGATGGTGGTGCGTTTAATCGACATGATTGCCGGGATTTCTTTAAGTGATTTTAAACGTATTCGATTTCTTTATCGTATAACTTGTAGTACGAGTGTATCGAAATATACCCAGTTCCCCCAATTTTGTCAAGAAATATCCAGAATCATTTGACCTATCCTGGTACTGATGCTGAAGAATTTATCCAGTAGTACTGTAACTTTTTGCCGGGATGGATTGCAGGCTCTGCACGGCAGACGGATATTTCCTAAACAACCGCAATATCCGCTCCGTTAAGTTCCATCCCCTGAATTGATCCGAAAAACAGCACGACTTGCGCCCGCCCGCATAAACCCTTGGCGCGCTCGATGCCGCTTGGGAATCGGCTGCTGCCACATAATCAAGCCTGTAAACTCGTTGCAGTCGAGATTCGTCAGCGCTTTTAGTAAGTCCGGAGGTTACCATCTGATCGATTCCCGGGGCCTGTTCTGCCGACAGATTGCTGTAAATAGCCGGGAACGCCGCAGAAACTATGTGATAAAATTTATATATTTTTACTTGACTTTAAAGAAAAAATTTCTGATCTTTGCATTAGTGACCTTATTACGCGCACCTGTGCTTGTCGCTCAAGAGGGCTAACGCATACTTCCTCGAACGGAAAGTTCAATCACTTACCCGATTCATCTGTTGGTTGTAGGGGGGCTAAACCATACGTAGAATCACCTGTCGACCTGTCCGGTTGAAACCCCTCCATTTCCCTGATTTTCCAGAAATTATGACGGCAACCGTCATCACGTTGTTTAACCCTGATACATTGGACGCGAAAAGTCACTCGCTGCCGGGTGGGTTCTGTCTCAGCGCGCCCTTTACGCGCTGATAACCTCGGCCGCAGGTGTTCCCTACGAACTGTGAGTTAGAGGTGGCATCATGAAGAACGCAGTCAGATGGATGATCGTCATCACCGTATGCTTGCTCTCCGCGCACTTGGCCTGGGCCGCTACCAACGGCAAGGTTGCAGGTCGCGTGACGGATAAAGATACCGGTGATCCCTTACCCGCAGTCAATGTGGTCCTCGAAGGCACCACCTTGGGGGCGACCTCCGACTTGGATGGGAGGTATTTTATCCTTACCGTACCCCCGGGAAGATACTCAGTCAAGGCATCCATGATGGGGTATAAGGACATGACCGTGCGTAACGTCCTCGTACAGACCGATCTGACCTCCTCCATCGACTTCGAACTCGAACCCACCATCCTCGAACTGGGTGAAGAAGTCGTCGTCGTGGCTGAGAGACCCCTGATCGAAAAGGACGTTACCGCAAGCCGCATGACGACCTCGGGAGCGAACCTGGCCCTCATGCCCGTCGATGAAGTGCAGGAAATCCTCGCTCTGACGCCCGGAGCCGTCGAAGAGGACGGCAACCTCCACATCCGCGGAGGCCGGAACCGGGAAATCGCTTACTTGATCGATGGCGCTCTGGTGGCCGACCCGGAGACCGGCGCCTTTGACAGTGACGTCCCCGAAATGGCACTGGAAGAGGTCTCCGTACAGACTGGTGGCTTCGGAGCCGAATACGGTTCCGCCCAATCCGGTGTCGTCAACATGATCCTGAAGGAGGGAGGTCCCAAGTACAGCGGCGCCTTCCGCATGAAAACCTCCGACTTCAGCGGCAACCGCACCGACCCCTGGCACGAACAGCTCTGGAATGTCGAAGGGTCGTTCGGAGGCCCCGTTCCTTACACTGAGAACCTGCGCTTCTTCGCTTCCGGTGAGTGGTCCCGCAGTTATGGCCGCTTCCCCGGAGATGACGAAGAACCCCTCACCCTCCAGGGTAAATTGACCTACAACATAACTCCCAAAGTCAAACTGACCGCCAACGGCCTCTTCTACACCAATGACTACACCCAATTCGATCGCGGTACGTACGACTATAACCTCTACAGCCGCAGCACCTTCGAAGACTTGAATCCCGACTTCAATCCCTCCACCAATCCCCTCCTCGTGGATGGGAGCGGCAATCCCTGGCAGGGAAACGGCCAGTTGGATAGTGAATGGAATGACAACCATGGATACGGTCCCAATAGCGGTAATGGCACCTATGAAGAGGTCTGGATCGATACCGACAGTGACGGAGTGCTGGATACCAACGCCGAATGGAACGACTTGAACGGCAACGGCGTGATGGATTCCGAAGATCTCAACAGTGACGGCGATCTGGACGGCTACGACATGATGGAGCACACGCCCGAGTTTAACGCCAATTCCAACCAGTTCGGCATCACCCTGACCCACACTTTAAATGAGAAGACCTTTTACGAAGTCCGTCTGAGCCAGTATCGCACTTACCTCAAGTGGAACATCATAGAAACCACCAACGAAGATCAGGATGGCGACGGCCGTTTTGACCACGGCGAAGACTTAAACGGCAACAACATCCTCGATCTCAACGAAGACATTAACGGCAACAACCTGTTGGAAATCTCAGAAGACCTGAACAATAACGGCCAGTTCGACTTCGAACTCGATTCCAACCACGACGGCATCCCTGATTACGGCTACGATCTGGGTTTAGACGGACTGCCCTTCACCGGTGATCTGGGTGAAAACGATGGCCTGACCACCACCGAAGATATCGACGGCGACGGCCGCTTCGATGCCAACGAGGACCTGAACGGCAACGGTCTCTGGGATTGGATGGCATACGGACCCGGCGAGGATCTCTACGCCGAT
>JALGZU010000706.1:0-1015 GCA_025774735.1 candidate division LCP-89 bacterium
GGGTTTCGGTGGTGCTGAGCGCCGTGGCCATCATTATCATGCTGACCATGGTGGCAGGACGCTGGTTTCAACTGCAAAACCTGCAACAGGTCGCGTACTTCCCCATCGTGGTGCTCTGCCTGACCGGAGACGGCTTCGCCAGAACCCTCTACCGTGAAGGGTATAAATCCGCCCTCTGGAGAGGAGGGATGACCGCCATCGTGGCTATCTTGATCACCCTGCTCTGGAGTATCCCCGGCTTCGTGGAAATTCTCATCCGCTTCCCCGAACTGCTCATCCTCGAGGTTGGTTTGATTGTGGTTATAACCGAATTCTTCGGTCTCCGGCTGTTCCAGCATGTCAATCCCGCGCCGGTCAGGAAGAAAAATCAGCCTGAACGAATGAAAAATAAACAGTCACGTAAATAAATTCTTGCTGGATGTAAGAAAGATAAATCAGACAGATGGATAGGATGAACCGCCCCTTTCGGAATGCATGGATATCCTCCTCGCCGAACCGACACCGAATCCGGCCCGCATCCTCGTGTGACGGTCTGTGCTATGGGAGAATGACAGAATGAAAATCGCCGTAGTGAGAAACCGGAAAAACTCCGAAATCATCAGTAACCTGAACAAGCCCTCCTTTGAAAAATACGGGAGACGCTCCGTCCAGAATGTCATGGATGCATTGCGAGCCGGAGGCCACACTGTCAAGGTCTTCGAAGGCGATATGTCCATGCTCCGCAAGTTGAAAAAATTCATACCCCCCGACTCCGAGACCGGAACTCCCACGGGTATGGTGTTCAACATGTCCTACGGCATTCAGGGCGAAGGACGCTACGAACACGTTCCCATACTGCTGGAAATGGCCGGGATCCCCTATACCGGTCCCGGACCGCGCAGCCATGCCATCTCCCTCGACAAGGTCATCTCCAAGCTACTGTTTGAGAAAGAGGGCGTGCCCACACCAAAGTTTCAAGCCATGAACCGTCTCAACGGTCATCTCGACGGTCTGCGCTTTCCCCTCATAGTCAAAC
>JALGZU010000706.1:1034-2026 GCA_025774735.1 candidate division LCP-89 bacterium
CCACTAGCAACGGCCTCGAACTCGTCGATAATCGCGCCGATCTGGACCGGGCTGTCGGAGTGATCGTAGATCAGTTCAACCAGGACGCCCTGGTCGAAGAGTACGTCGACGGCCGCGAAATCGCCGTCGGACTGCTCGGAAATGATCCCATCGAAATCCTCCCCATCGTGGAACTCGATTTCGGCGACCGCCCCCTGAAAATCATGACCCGGGCGGACAAGTTCCATAAGGCTGAGGACGAACCCGAGAAGATCTGCCCCGCCTCCCTCGAGCCGGTTTTGGTGGAACGCTTGAAGGAGATCGCCGTGAATGTGTACCGGTTGTGCAAGTGCCGGGACTACGCCCGGGTCGACCTGCGCCTCGATAAAGACGGGAATCCCTTCGTCCTCGAAATCAATTCCATGACCACCCTCGGAATGGGCGGAGGCTACGTCATGTCCGCGCAAAAGGCCGGTTATGGCTTCGATGACCTGATCTGCCGCATCGCCGACGCGGCTCACCAGCGCTATTTCGGTACGCCCGCGCCCCGGGATCCAGTTCCTGAACCGGAATCAGGTGAAACGACACAATCGTGAAGAAACGCAGTCCGAAATTGCGACGCTGCGTACGACAATGGATGAATAAGTGTATCGGGATTGACCGGATGAGATAACTTCGGAATCCTGGTAAGGAGTGCAAGATGAAAAAGTTGGGATTGATTTTAATCGGGGTGATCTTGGTCTGCTTCACCCTCAATAGTCCGCAGATCGTAAATGCGAGTATCGTATACGTCTCAGGAGATCAGACCGGAACCTGGTCCGCTGATACGGTCATCGTCATGGGGGACGTGCGCGTGCCCCCCGGAGCGGCTCTCACCATCGCGCCGGGAGTCGAAGTCTATTTCTGGGTCTATAGCAAGATCATCGTGGACAGCGCCGCCATTCTGAACGCGGTGGGCACCGTTAACGACTCCATTCGCTTCAACGAGAGTTGGGATTGGCCCAACAACGGTT
>JALGZU010000292.1 GCA_025774735.1 candidate division LCP-89 bacterium
AAAGCTGTTTTTCCAATACCTTGTGGTGCGTCGTGAACGGTTCCGCCGCCGCGCCGCCGTACAGCGGCTGCAGGATCGGCGTCTCCACGTCCAGGAAATCCCATTCCGCCATGAAGCGGTGGATGATCTGCATCATCCGGGCGCGCTGCTCAAAGACCTTACGCACTTCCGGGTTGACGGCGAGGTCCAGGTAGCGCTGCCGGTAACGGGCCTCCTTGTCTGTAAAAGCGTCGTAGGTCTGCCCGTCCTTCTCCTTCACGATGGGGAGCGGGTAGAGGTTCTTCGCCAGCAGGGTGAACTCCTCCGCCCGGATGGTGACCTCGCCCGTCCGCGTTCTGAACACCGGCCCCTGAACGCCAATGTGGTCGCCGATGTCGAAGAGCTTGAAAATTTCGAACCGTTCCTCGCCCACCTCGTCCCGCTTGACATAGATCTGCAGCCGCCCGCTGGCGTCTTGCAGGTGAGCGAAACACGATTTGCCCATCAGCCGCAGGGACATGATCCGCCCGGCCAGTGAGACCGCTTCCTCCGATTTTTCCAACTCCTCGAACCGGTCGGCGATCTCCTGCGCCCGGTGGCTCCTCTGATAATTATACGGGTAGGGTTCGACTCCCAGTTCCCGCAGGCGATTCAGCTTCTCCCGCCGCACCTGCTGCAATTCGTGGAGTTCTTGGTCTTGATTTAATTCCATATATAGATCAATTCTTTTGAGTTTCAGTATAGTCGATACGCAGATGTGGATTTAGAGCTTTCAATTCGGGCAGATAAACATTGACCGAATTATCACTAAGGGGATTGTGGCGCAGAAAGACGTGTTTCCCGTACCCGCTTGTCAAGCCTGGAATATGCAACAGGGGGGAAATATCGCTGATTTCATTATTGTTCAGGCGCAAATTCATAATATGCTTCAAGACCACCAGGGGCGATATGTCAACGATTTTGTTATGGTTGAGCCATAAACCTCTCAGACTGACCAGTCCTGTAAACTGCGGAATATTCTCGATCCGATTGTAACTTACATCGAGTCCGTATAAATATATCAGGTTATTCAACGGTGAAATATCGCTTATTCTGTTGTGATCAAGATGAAGGGATTCCAGACGCATTAACTCGCTGATCGGTGAGACGTCTTCAATCCTGTTATAACTCAATCTCAGTGTCTCGAGTGAGGATAAGCCACTTAGGTCCGGCAAGCTGGATATCTGGTTTAATTGAAGGTCCAACCATCTGAGTGAGCATAACTTCTTAAGTTTGGGTAGCTTGCTGATATTATTTTTATCCAGGTAGAGAGTCTCAAGCGATGATAGCTGCGTTAGCGGTCTGATATCTTCAATTTCGTTTGCTGAAAGGTATAGCTCGGATAAATTCAACAGGTTCGATAGGGCCGAAAGATCCCTTATCTGGTTACCAGAAAGATGCAAAGACTGTAAATTCGTCAATGCAGATAACGGAGATATCTCACTAATTTCGCTATCACTTGCAGATAAGATCTCTAACGAGTAGAGGTGGGCGATTGACGTGAGATCTTTGATACCAGTCCACGACAATCCCAGGGATTTCAACCGAGTCAAACTCTGTAAAGGTGACCAGTCAACTACTTTATTTGCGGTCAGACCCAGGCGGGTTAGTTGTGTTAATCCTGAAAGTGGAGCAATGTCTTTAATCTTGTTACATCCCAATAGAAGAGTATCTAAAGAAGTGAGATCAACAATTGGTTCCAGGTCGTGCACCTGGTTTTGAAACAGGTTTAAATAGCGCAGCCTTTTCAGATTACTCAAGGGAGTCAGGTCATCGATTCTATTCCAATATTCGACTGTTGTGGCGACTTTCCCCCTATGTTTAAAAACTGTAACCTCTGGTAATGATGAAGAGTCAGTCTCCTCAATTTCATAACTCCATTCGTATGTTTCTCCCGTGTCCGGAGCAGAAATACGCGTATAACCGCCTGTCAGATCAAGCCTCCTTAACGATTGCATGTACTCAATACCGCTTAGGTTTGCAATAGGACCTGATGATGGCTCGAATGATATAATCGTATCTACGTCAGATGCGATGATATTTCCCTCTAATTTCCCGATATGTTCCCTGATAGCAGCTTCGAGGTTGGCATCCTGGAATCTAACGATCCTATCGTTTTCGGCATTCTGGTTGTCCGCAAAAAGGTCGAATCCGTTAGTAACCAGGAGAAATGCGAAGATTGCAATTAAGAATTTCGTTGCGGTTATTTTCACCGTTAATTCGTCCGGTAGAAAATATTAACGACGCTTGAGAAATCAGACTATTCACCCCTCCACAAACACCCTGGGCACGCGGGTGTTGATCGTGGTGGTGACTTCGTAGGAGATGGTGTTCAGCCAGCCAGCCACCTCTTCGGCACTGATCCGTTCGGTCTCCTGCGATCCGATCAGGATGACCGGGTCGTCCACCTCCACTCGCGTCTCCCTGCAGTCAACCATGATCTGGTCCATGCAAACCACGCCCACCACCGGCATGCGCTCGCCCCGGATCAGCACTTCGCCCTTGTTGGAGAGCGCGCGCGGGTAACCGTCGCCGTAACCTATGGGCACCGTGGCAATGGTCGTCTCCCGGGGAGCCTTCCAGGTGCAGCCGTAGCTGACCGGCGTTCCCTTCGCCACCCGCTTGACGAAGACCACTTCGGACACCAGCGACATGACGGGATTGATCCCGTCAGGGAGTTCTAGCTGGTCCGACGGCCGGCAGCCGTAGAGGGAGATACCCAGGCGGGGCATGTGGTAGAGGCTCTCGTCATGCTGGACCAGCGCGCCCGAATTAGCGATGTGAATGTGCGGAATGAAATGTCCCCGGGCTTCGACCTCTTCGATCACCTTGCTAAATCGCTGCAACTGTTCCTTTGTGAAGGCAGGATCATCTTCGTCGGCGCTGGCCAGATGAGAATAGAGACCCACCACCTCCAATTCTGGTATGGACAGGGCGGCTTCGATGAAGGGTAGGGCGTTCGTCCAGGAGACCCCGATGCGTCCCATGCCCGTGTCGATTTTCAGGTGCACGCGGGCGCGATGCCCGTTGGTACGGACCTCCTCGGCTACCTTTTTGGCCAGGGCGATCGAGGAAACGGTAAGTTCGAGGTCGTATTCCAGGAAATGCTTCGCTTGGTATCCGACCGCGCCGCCCAGCACCAGTATCGGGGTGGTGATACCCGCTCGTCGCAGAGCGATGCCCTCTTCGAGGAAGCCAACCCCGAAATAGGCGACGCCCTCATCCACCAGGGCTCTGGCGCAGTCCACCAGTCCGTGTCCGTAGGCGTTCGCTTTAACCACCGCCATCATCGGACGCTCCCCGGCGAGGTCGCGCAGTTTCCGGTAGTTCCGCCGTAGGGCGCCCAGGTCGATCAGGGCATGGGTGGGTCGGCGCCGGAGGGCCGGTTCTTGATCGCAGCCGGATGCGGACTTGTGCGAAATTATCGCTTCTTTATCTTTCACTGCGAATTGATCTTGTTTTTTGCCATCAGATATCCCTGGATGAAGTTGTCGATCTCACCGTCCATCACCGCCTGCACGTCGGAAGTCTCGATTTCTGTGCGCAAGTCCTTGACCAGTTTGTACGGATGGAAGATGTAACTGCGAATCTGGCTGCCCCAGGCGATTTCCCGCTTGCTGGCCTCGATTTCGTCGAGGCGCTTCTCCTCTTCTTCTTTCTTAAGTTGGTAGAGGCGCGCCTTCAGCAGTTTCATGGCGTTTTCGCGGTTGCGGTGCTGAGACCGTTCGGCCTGGCTGCTGACGACAATGCCTGTCGGAGCATGGGTGATGCGCACAGCGGAATCCGTCTTGTTGACGTGTTGGCCGCCGGCTCCCGAGGCGCGGAAGGTATCGACCCTCAGATCGGCCGGGTTGATCTCGATTTCGACGTCCTCCTCAATAACGGGATAGACGAAGACCGAGGCGAACGATGTGTGGCGGCGCTGGTTGGCGTCGAAGGGGGATAGCCGCACCAGCCGGTGAACGCCGATTTCAGCCTTCAGGTAGCCGTAAGCGTGGTCACCGTTCACCTCGTACGTTGCCGATTTGATACCCGCCAGTTCGCCCGGCTGCAGATCGATCTCGCTGGCT
>JALGZU010000293.1 GCA_025774735.1 candidate division LCP-89 bacterium
AATCGATTTAAGATTGGTATAGATTTTTCACGTAGAGGTTGCAGGTATTTCACTATCGTTTCGTTAACGTCCCCCGCTCGCTCAATCGATGACATTTCAGCAAAAACTAAGCCGCGTTACGGCGCCCAAGGCATTGGGGCTGTGCGTCGGGCTGGATCCCGATCCTGACCGCTTACCGGGCTCCTTCGCGCCGGACCTGGAGGGTATCTCCCGGTTCCTGCACGAGGTCATCACCGCCACGGCTCCCTACGCGGCAGCCTACAAGGTCAACACCGCCTTTTACGAAGCCTGGGGTTCGAAGGGTTGGGCGCTCCTTGAAACCATTGCAGCCGCTCTGCCCGAATCCGCCCTGCGAATCGCCGACGCCAAGCGCGGCGATATTGGTAACACCGCCAGACGCTACGCCCAGGCGTTTCTGCAGCGACTCCCCTTCGATGCCATCACACTCAATCCCTACATGGGCGGCGACACCCTGCAGCCTTTCCTCGAAAATCCGGAGAAGGGGGCCTATGTCCTGGCGCTGACCACCAATCCCGGCTCGCAAGACCTGCAGCACTTTTCGGACGGTGACACAACTCTGTACCATCATGTGCTACAAAAGATTCCTCAATGGGCTGAACATGGGAATCTGGGCGCCGTGGTCGGAGCCACCCACCCGAACGAGTTGATCCTGGTCCGAAGGGACTACCCCCACATTCCATTGTTGATCCCCGGTATCGGAGCTCAGGGCGGCGATGTGGACGTCGTTACCGGATTCGCCGACGACCTCGAAGGCGCTCCCGTGCTGGTGAATATCTCCCGGGGGCTTCTCTATCCTCAATACGACCTCGAATTCCCGGAGAACGTTAAGCAAGCGTGCTTGAACTACCGGAGCATGCTCAATATCTCGCCTGGAAGAAAAAAAGATGATACAGACGATTGAACCCGCCAAAGTACGTGATCTCTTGAGCCGGTGCGGCGCCTACATGGAAGGACATTTCGAGTTGCGATCCGGGCGTCACAGCGGCCAGTACGTGGAAAAATTCCGCCTGCTGGAGCGGCCCGAAGTGGCTTCGGAACTCTGCCGGGCTATGGCCGACGCCTTCCGGGATGAAAATATCCAGAAGGTGGCGGGTCCCGCTCTGGGCGGAGTGATCCTGGCCTACGAGATCGCCCGCTTTCTGGGTGTGCCCTGCGCCTTTGCCGAGAGAGCCGGCGAGCGCCTCGAATTCCGGCGCGGCTTCGTCTTCGAACCGGGCGAGCGGATTCTGGTAGTGGAAGATATCGTCACTACCGGCGGTTCCGCTCGTGAAGTCGTCGAAGCCGTCAGGGACGCCGGCGCCGATCCGGTCGGAGCGGCGGTGCTCGTCAACCGGTCGGGAAAGCCCCTGGAGTTGGGAACGAAATCGGTGGCTCTGCTGGAGTTGAACATTCCCACCTACGACCCGGACGATTGCCCGCTCTGCCGGGATCAGGTGCCCATCAAGGCGCCGGGCAGCAAGGGTACGGTGACGAATCCAACGCGCTGATAGCCAACGAGCCCCTAAAAAAATGCGTATTGATATTATTATTTGTGACTTGACCTGCGTATCACGTATGTGAACCCCAAAATAACGGCATGGATGACTCTGCATGAAGTTCTGCATCTTGGCATCGGGATCTGAGGGCAACTGCGGCTTGGTCGAGGATG
Source organism: candidate division LCP-89 bacterium (assembly GCA_025774735.1). The sequence continues at coordinate 1,670 of JALGZU010000293.1, forward strand.
CGCAGGGACAGGCCGTCCTGGTCGACGCGGGTCTATCAATGCGCCGCACCAGCGAGCGCCTGACTGAATTAGGATGTGACATCGGAAACGTACACGGTCTCCTGATCAGCCACGAGCATTCCGACCACCTGCGCGGCGCCGCCGTCATGGCACGTCGTCTGGATCTGCCCATCTACTCCAGCGAAGGCACCCTTTCGCTGATCAAGCGATACCTGCCCGATACGACCCAGCTGCACCCCATGAACGGCGAACGCCACCAGTTTGGCGGACTGGAAGTCGAGATGTTCCGGGTTAGCCATGACGCCCCCGAAACGGTCGGCTTTTCCATCACCGAAGGGGACCGCCGCTTAGTCATCGCCACAGACCTGGGCACCGTCGATCTGCTCACCCTGGACTGGCTGCGAGACAGCGACGCCGTCGTCCTGGAAGCCAACCACGACCTGGACATGCTCCTGGGAGGCCCCTACCCCTGGGATTTGAAGCAGCGCATCAAGAGCCAGAAGGGCCACCTCTCCAACCAGCAGGCCGCCGAAGCCCTGGTGCAGATCGCCACGCCCCGCTTGAAACGGGTGGTGCTGGCCCACGTGAGCCGGGAGAACAACACGCCCGAATTAGCCCTCGATAAAGTCCGCACCGAACTGCACAACGCTGGCCACTCCCACATTGACGTTATCGTCGCCGACCAGCACTCCGCCTCGGAGAGGTTTGAGGTGTAGAGTAATTATTATAGTAGTATCCAGAATTAAAAAGCCTGCATGAATGCAGGTCTTTTAATTAGCAACTCATCGGTTAACTGGATTTATCTACTCTGAACAATTTGCTGGGAATTCCTTTTCCAAGGAATTTTCGGTACCTGTTATAATTCCCGGAATCAAAATGAATCCTACCAACCAATATCGCTTCATGTACATTCAATTCTTTTGCATGCTGGCTAATTTCCTCGAATGATCCTGTCTGCGCGTAATGGTCGGATTTAGTTTTGGGCCACTTTTCTTTCGGGATTAGTAGTTCACTAGCCAGAGTATCAGCTTCAGTTTCAAAAGATTCAATGTTATCTTTTTGGTCGAAATCATCAAAATAAGGAGTCTTGTCGCCATCAAAATGTCTAGCTAAGTGCACTAATTCATGCAGCAAACTGAACCAGAAGTTATCTAATCTATTATATCGGAGGGTAAGCCCAATCACCGGTACTCCATTCTCCAAAACCATGACTCCGCCATCCAAAAAAGTTCTATCGAAATGGGATTCAATGATTAAATGGATGCCGTTCTTATTTAGCAATTCACGTGCATAGAGTGGACCATCATCGAATATTGTAAGCTTTGAAATATTCTCCGTTATTTGTTCAATATTGTCTTTTGAATATTCTATCTGAAGTGGATTCTCAACCGCTTTTTCTACGACTTTAGCTTGCCAACTGATTAATGCGTAAACATCTATTTCCTTTTTACTACGAAACCTATTAAGTGATCCGCTTGGGAGAATCGGAGCTGAGCAATGTTGTATCAAATAATCGATTTTCGGTCTCATTAAATCTTCAGCGTAATCTTTAAGTCGGTGTACCGTATCTGTATATGTAGGAAACCAGTTTCTTTTATTCAGTTCAGCCAAAGGAAAATTATCCCATTGAATATCTGTCTCTTCTGGGATTTCTCTCTTAGGCTCCTTCATCAGGACATCTGCAGGTATGTTCAGTCCTTCATGGAGTTTTCTCATCATCGCGAGGCTGAGTTGCCTTTTCCCAGAGAGTATTTCCGATACTTTTGAGCGGGATCCGATAAATGGCACTAGGTCTACCTGTTTAAATCCGCGCTGCTCCATAACAAATCTTATGGCCGATATAGGATCGGGGAGATCAAAATGGAAGTGCTCATTCTCATACGCCTTCACCAGCACTGACAAGACTTCCAGACGATCTGCTTCTTCAGTCCCCGGATCGGGATCGAGATCAATGAGCTTCTCTACTTCCCGAAGAACCTCATCATAATCATTCTGAGTCTTAATTATCTTTAGGCTCATGATTTAATCCCGAATTAATCTTCGTATTTCCATTTATTGTATTCTTCGTGAGTTCCAACTCGTTTCACGAAAATCTTTTTATTCTGGAAGGCAATTTTTGTATCAATGCGCCAACGTTCACCGAGTTTAAATACTACTCGATTTTTGCTAATAAATCTGGTTCTGTATGCTTGTTTCACATCATCCGGCCGGTTCCAATCTGAATTTTCGACCGCAGCTTTCCAGTTCTCAATATCACCTTTAGCGGTGTGGTGACTCTTTAAGAATTTGCGTAAAACTTGTAGGTTTAATAGCTCCATTACCGGCCAGACTACACTTAGGGAGATCTTATACTATATACTCTTATATAATATAAGATGTTCCCAAAAGAAAGTCAAGAATAATTATCCCTATTTGG
>JALGZU010000025.1 GCA_025774735.1 candidate division LCP-89 bacterium
CGATGCATTTCTTTCCGGGGATGGCTATGCCTATGGCATTGAATGGTTGCTGAGGCGAAAGACGGGTCAATTGACAGGCTGGATCGGATATTCGCTTTCCTGGACCAAGCGCCGTTTCCCGGATACGTATCAAAATAACGGCGACTGGTATTATCCCAAATGGGATCGGCGGCACGACTTTATCGCGACCGCAATGTACGAGTTGAACGATCGCTGGGATCTCTCATTTTCCTGGCGGTTCAACACCGGACAGGGCTTCACGCAGCCGGTGGGCGTAACCACCACTCGGATGGCAGGAGTTGATCCGCAATACATGCCCGGATCAGGTCGCACGGTAATTAATGGTGACCTGAACAACTACCGCTTTCCGGAAGACCATCGTTTGGACGCGACAGCAACCGCTTCCGGCGAGGTTGAACCTGAGCATCTACAACCTGTACAACCGCCGCAGCTACTGGATGCGCATCACAGATACATCCGAAAATCCGGTAGTAGTCGAGGACATCAAGCTACTGCCCATCATTCCGATGATCAGCTACGAAGTGAGGTTTTAACAATGAATATTCTTAATGGAAAATATAACTGGTCGTCGGTCCTGCAAAACCGGTTCATCCCCATGGCTATGAGTGCCGTTCTGCTGTTCGCTTTGATCGGTTGTGAGAGCCAGCCTACTGAGGTCGAGGACTACACCAACGAGCCGATCCTCACAGCGTTTCTGTATAACGGTGAACCCGTTGATACCGTCTATTTTGAACGGGTGGCTCCCGTCTACGGGTATTACGATCCAAGCGAATACGGCATCCCAGGAGCTGATATAGTCATTTTTCCAGTAGCTGATCCCTTAACTGAATTCAGATTCACCGATCCGGACAGTGACGGAGTTTACACTCCCGACGGAAACGTGCTGGTTCCGCAGAGTGGAGTGCAATACCGTATCGAAGCTGAAAAAGTGGATGAAGGTCTCTCCCTCTGGGCTGAGACGACCATCCCGGATACGTTCTCCCTGGCCATGACACCGGAGCCCATTGACACTATCGATAATTACGCAATCCTCGATACATTAACCCGAAACGATCCCAACATCATCCTCGACTGGACGAGTTCAGCGACATACGCCGGCTACGTTCTCAACGTCATTTGCGAAGATGATTCATTCATTCCGCTGGATCCGGACTACGAACCCGATGATGATGAAGATTCGAGCCGGGTCGCTTTCGACGTAGTTCTCGAGGGCACAAACACGAAGACGATCCCCTGGATCTATTTCGAATGGGCAGGCTGGCACCGAATTGAGCTGTTGGCGGTGGACGAAGCATACTTCAATTACTTCATCTCAGTCTTTCGCCTGCAATTTGGACAGGTAACCGCTCTCGACTACAATATTCAGGGTGGACTGGGAATTTTCGCCGGGGCTTCTAAGAGGAGTTTTAAAGTCTATATGGAACCCGTAGAGTGACACCCTCGTCTGACCATATCTTCAAAGTTTTATCAAAAGACCCGTCAATGTGTGGCGGGTTTTTCTTATAGGATTCTCCTGTTTTCCTGGTAAACTTGCGAAAGCTCTAAATTTCCATCACCCTTAATAAGTTCTTGATATTGAAGAAATTTTTTATTATCTTTTATGCTGATCTTTTCTAAGTCATCCCGATTCTATGCGCATTCTTCTCATCCAGTCCTACCTGGGCCGCCGCGAACCCCCGGTCGCCCCACTCGGATTGGCGACCCTCGCGGCACAGGTAAAGGGACACGATATCCGCATCTTCGATCCCAACGTCGCCGCCAATCCTCAGGCTGATACGGTGAGTGTCATCGAAGATTTTTCCCCCGAATTCATCGCTTTTTCACTCCGCAACATCGACACCACCAAATACAGCGATCAATTCCTCTATTTCACCCATTTTCAGAAATACGTCAAAACCATCAGGTCGTTCAAACCGGATGCCGCGCTTGCCGTGGGCGGCAGCGGCTTTTCCCTTTTCCCCCGACGCATCATGGAACTCATGCCCGAGATAGATTTCGGCTTTTACTTAGAGGCTGAAATGTCCTTCCCAACCTTCCTGAACGATAGTGAAAAGCCGGAAAATGTCCTCGGATTATACTACAGAACTGAGAATATGGTACTAACTGCTGTACCTCCGCTACAAGCAAACATCAACACGCTCATGCCACCGGCCTGGGATCTGGTGGATTTAGCGCCGTATTTACCTTTCACGGACAGAGCCTCCATCGGAGTCGAAACCAAGCGCGGCTGTGCGCTGCACTGTTCTTATTGTACCTACCCACGCTTGAGCGGCTCATCTGTCAGGCAAAAAGAGCCCTTTCGCGTTGTGGATGAACTGACAATTCTGAAGGAAAAACACGGAGTTAATCGCGTCTTCTTCTGCGACCCGGTTTTTAACTACCCCCTGGCACACGCCAGCGCAATCTGCCGGGAAATATTGGACCGGAAACTGGATATTCACTGGAGTGCCTACCATCAAGACCGGTTCCTGACCGAAGAGTATGTCGATCTGGCGCTCTCGGCCGGTTGCGTCGATTTCTACTTCTCGCCCGACGCCGCTTCGTCGGACGGGCTGAAAATTGTCAATAAGCGCTCAACGTTGCAATCGCTTCATAAATCCCTGGAGATCATCAGGGCAAATAAAAACGCCAAGGCATCCTACAATTTCTTCGCCGCCCTCCCTGGTGTGGGATGGAAGAACTCCCTGGCGGCGATTCGCTTTCTCCTCAAGGCCAGACTGAAACTGGGGAAGCGCCTCACCCGCTGGAAATTGAGCTACATCCGCCTGGAACCGGACACCGAACTCGCCCAGAGAATCCCGGGCATCGAGGTCGATCGTGATCGTTTCCTACCCCTCAACTCCAAACAGTTCAATCGCATGTTCTATAAAAAAAGTACCTCTTTTTTGCTGAATATTATATTATCTTTGCACTTTTATTGGGGGAAAGTTTTTGGTAGAAAAAATATCCTCCGCAACTAATTGAAGCCTGACGAACAAAATAGCCGTCATCACGAGTCCGGCGGCTTCCGCTGGACCGATGGGCAATACGAGGTCACCCGCTCCATCTGCTGGTCTCCGCCCGGCTGCCATGGAGGCTGCGGCGTTCTCCTCTATCACCGCGATGGCAAGCTGGTGCGTATCGAAGGCGACGAAGAGAACCGCTACAATCACGGCCGCCTCTGCCCTCGCGGCCTGAGTGTCACCGAATTCGTCGATCATCCCCGGCGTCTCAAAACTCCTCTGGTTCGCACGGGGGAGCGAGGCGAAAACCGCTGGCGGGAAGCCTCTTTCGAAGAAGCCATCGATCTTATCGCCGAACGGTTCACCCGGATTAAAGGGCAATTCGGACCGGAATCGGCGATCTTCTGCAAGGGCACAGCGCGCGATATAGGAGCCTGGCTGCCGCGCCTCTGCTACGGCTTCGGCAGTCCCAATTACTTCGGGTTCGGCCCGGCCAACGGCAACGCCTGCTACCGGCCCCGAGTGGCCGCCTCAACCGCCATCATGGGCGGCCTGCCCATCCCCGACATGGGGCAATTCGACCCGGCGGGAGAGAACGACACCCAACCCCCCCGCTGCATTCTCATCTGGGGCGCCAACCCCATCTTTTCCAACCCGGACGGCCTCTTCGGCGGCTGGATCACCGACCTGATGAAAGCGGGCACGGAACTGATCGTGGTCGATCCTCAGCGCACCTGGCTGGCGACGAAGGCGAAACACTGGCTGCGCATCAGGCCGGGCGCCGACGCGGCCCTGGCTCTGGGGATGATCCACCAGCTTTTCGCTCTGAACCTCATAGACAACGATTTTTGTGCACGTTGGATCCTTGGAGTGGAAGAGGTCAAGTCAGCCGCGGCAGACTACACCCCTGACAGGGTGGCAGCCATAACCGGAATCGAAGCAGGCGAAATCATTGACGCTGCCCGTTTCTTCGCACGGAACGGGCCGGCCAATCTCGTCTGGGGAGTCTCCGTGGACATGAATCCGGGCTGTCTGGGCACCATTTCGGGCTTGATTAACCTTTTCACCCTCACCGGCAACGTGGAAATCCCCGGTGGTATAGTCCTCCAACCCGATCCCTTCGGTGTACAGCGCCGCGGCGACGATATCGGCGACTTCCCGGACGTAACTGCACCCCTGATCGGAGCTGAAGAGTACCCTTTGATCGAAATTGGCAATCCCTACGCCCAGCCGGACGTCCTCCTGGACCAGATGGAATCGGGCCGGCCCTATCCGATCAAGGCTGCCTGGCTGCAGGGGACCAGCGTGGTGCCGGCCTCCTTCGCGGATCCCGAACGAGTGCTGCGACTGTTCGGAAAGCTCGACTTCTGCGTCGTAGTTGACGTGGTCCTGACACCCGCCGCCGTCGCTTTCGCCGACGTAGTCCTACCCCCGGCGCTGTGGCCGGAAAAGGACAGTATATACGTGCATTTTTCGCAACTCGGAGCCATCAACAAAGCCATCGAGCCGCCAGAGCAGTGCCGTTCGGACGCAGAAATCATCCTCGCCCTCGGAAAGAATATCGCTCCCGATCATTTCCCCTGGGCGAATGTCGGGCGGTGGCTCGATCACCGCCTCGAACCGGCAGGATTGAGCTTCGACGACCTGCGCCGCAAGGGCTCGTTGACCGCGCCCATCGAGTACAAAAAACACGAAAACGGCAAACTTCGCGCAGATGGCAAATCCGGATTTGAGACGCCGTCGGGAAAAATTGAACTCGCTTCATCTATTCTCAGGCGGTTCAACCTGAACCCGGTTGCGCACTTCGAGGATTATGTGGCTGACTATCGGAAACGCTGCGATCCAAAGCGCTTTCCCTATATTCTCACGACCGGAGCCCGGCGTCCCTACTACTTCTGTTCCGAACACCGCCACATAGAATCACTGAGGCGTCTGCAGCCGGAACCTCTTGTACAGATCCATCCCGAGACTGCGGAAATGGAAAGTATCGGGCAGGGCGACAGCGTCAGAATTTACAGTCCCTTCGGCAGCTGCACCATGAAGGCGGATATCAGCGACCGCTTCGAAAAAACCGTCATTCACTGCGACTACGGCTGGTGGTTCCCGGAACGCGAGGGCGCCGCACCTGAATTGTTCGGAGTTATGGAGAGCAACGTCAACGCGCTCTTCCCGTCGGGATTGCAGGGCCCCGGGGGATTGGGCTATCCCTTTCGGTGCTTTATATGCAATATCGAAAAACAGCCCTGATGGGTTTTCTACAGTTGATATATCTACTGTAAAGTGCGCAGTCTCACAACGGCTATGCCATAAAAGGGCGATATTATAGGCTCGAACAAAAGAAAAACCGGTTTCAGGCTCTCGGGTTTCAAACGATGGGACCTCGCCGCGGCGATGACCGCGCTCAAGGAGAGCGGCTATGACGGAGTGGAACTCTGTCTCGAGCACCCCGGTCTGAATCCCGATCTGCTCGAGTGCTGGAACTCCCTGGAACTTATGTCGCTGCTCCAGGATCTGGATCTCGAGATCTCCGCGGTCAGTTTTCATGGCAAACGGGCGGATTGGGACGAGAAGCGGCGTAAAAGCATTCACGGCCTCGAGCTGGCCGCGGAACTGGAGACGAACTGCTTCATCTCAGGATCGTGTCTCGGATCGGGGGCTGAAGACTTCGAAAAGATGCGTCTCTTCACAAAGGAGATGTGCGGAGTCGCCGAAAAACATGACCTCTACTTTGCCGTCGAACCCGAGCCTGGCACGCTGATCAACGGCAGCCATGAAATGCGCAGGTTGTTGGATTCAGTCGCCTCGGATCACCTGCGCCTCAACCTGGACGTAGGCCATTCTTATTTAACCGAAGCAGATCCTGTCCAGGACGTCCTGCAGTGGGGAAACAAAATCGTGCATGTACACATTGAAGATATCAAGAACGGTGAACACGTTCATCTCCTTCCCGGCCGGGGTGACATCAATTTCGCTTCGGTCATGTCCGCACTCGATGATATAAACTACTCCGGGTTTTTCGTTCTGGATCTGTTCGACATCGTTGAAGATCCGTCAGGCTTTGCCGAACAGGGGATCAAGGCTTTTCATAAAAAGGTCATCAACCCATGAAGAACGCTGCTCGCACTGGCTACACCGTCGGTATCGGTCTCACGGACCGCTGTAACGTGAACTGTTCTCACTGCTACTCCCGGCCAGCTAATGGACCGAAGGATCTCGATTTCGATCTCTTCTGCCGCCTGGTCGAGGGGTTGCCGATCAAGAGTATCAATCTCGGCACGGGGGAAAGCTATCTCTACCCGCGCTTCAAGGACGTCCTCAGTTTTCTGGCGGAGAGGAGGATCGAGGTCGCCGTCACCACTAACGGCTGGACGGTGGCTGAACTCACCGATCAGGAACTCAGCCTCCTGCACGATGTCGATTTCTCCTTGGATTATCCCGATCGGGCGACGAACGACCGCTGGCGTGGGGAGGGAGCTTACGACAAGGTCATGGAGGGAGTGAAACGCTGCCGCGACCTGGGCGTGGAAGCCAGCCTGGTCACCTGTCTGATGAAGGAGAATTCGAGTCAGATGGGGAAACTGGCTGACCTCGCCGTCAACATCAACCTGAACCTGCGCGTCAACGTTTACAAGTCGGTGGTTTCGAAGCAGTACCAGCCGTCTTACGAAGAATTCTGGGGAGCGATAAGCGCCATGGCGAAGTCCGCCTGCTTCATCGCCTGCAGCGAACCGGTGGTCAGCGCCGCCATCGGAAACCGGGGGCAGGTCAAGGGTAATCCCTGCGGGAAGATGAGTTTCCGAGTTCATCCGGACGCCCGGGTCGTCGCCTGCGTTTACCTGCAGGAAAGCGACGTGACCGTTGAAAAAATGATCGCCGATCATGTCCTCCAGACTCAGTGCCTTGGCGACGCCCTCAAACTGCCGCTGCCAGACGTCTGCCGGAAGTGCCTGTATCTCGACATCTGCAACGGCGGATGCGCTTCGAGGAGAATCCTGAACGATCCTGCCAAACCCGACGAATACTGTTTCATGATCAGGGAAGACCGCCCCCGGATTGAGACCCGCTGGCGAGAGAGCAAGGGCCTTGTGCACGAGGATTACCTATGCACGATGATTTTTTCAGGCTGACGGAATTCATCTCGGCAAGACCGGGGCTATCCTTACCGCACTCTCCCACAGGATCCCGGTGGTCTGACCGTCTCTGGGTAACGCAAAGGGAAGATTGGATTGCGCTATACCGACCCCTGAATCTGGGGGTGGTTTTTTTCAACCGCAGTAATTTATCATCCCCCTCCGCTATTCAGCAGATCGACTCCGGCCTTTTCCTACGCTTGACCGCCGAAAAATTCATCAATACGCAGGAACAGGACACTGACGATCTGGATCACCGCGAACTGATCGCTGCCGCCCGGAAGGGCACCTTCCGCTTTATCTGCATTTTGCCGACGACCGACTGCACACTGCAGTGCGCTTACTGCCACCAACGGACCGAGAAGGGCCGGGAGCGCACCATGACCAGCGCGGAACTGGCCGAGGGTCTCGCGGCCTGCGCCAGCCGCTGCACTGACCTGGACAAACCGGTCGACGTCCTGCTATATGGCGGTGAACCGCTGTTGGCTTTCCCGCTGACGGAAGAAATTCTGAAGTTGACCAGGCCCGGTACCGGCCTTTTCAGGCAGGAAGTGCGCATGTCCTTCACAACTACGGGGATCGGCCTCACCCCGGAGCAGGCCGAGCTTCTGGCGACCCATGACGTCTTCGTGATCGTCTCCATCGACGGAACTCCTGAATGCCACGACCGGGTTCGTCCCGCTCCCGGAGGTGCCGGCTCATTTGAAGCCGCAGCCTCGGCCTATGACCTGTTGAAAGAGAAAGGGGCGCGCGTCGGCCTGTCGGTGACCATCGGGAGACACAATATCGAAGATCTGGCCGGGCAGGTGAAATTCCTGCTCGAACGCTTCGCTCCCGACGACATCGGCCTGAATGCCTTTCTGCACCGCCGCGGCGACAGGGAGAATCCCTTCCAGGTCAGCGGTGAAGCAGCCTTTAACGCATTCATCGAAGCTATCGATGTTACCCGGGAATTCGGCGTGTACGCCGAGCAACCTTTTCGCAGGTTAAAACCCTTCGTCTCCCGTAAACCGCTCCTCAAGGACTGCTCGTCCCCGGGCGAACGGCTGGTGCTGGCGCCAGGCGGAGTGATCGGATTCTGCGATTCCTGTTACCCTGATGGCAACTATTTCTATCCGACTGGCGACTTCCCCGGAATCAATCACCCCGATCATCGCCTCTGGCGGAGCCTTTCGTCACCCGAGGTGGCGCAGTGCCGAGAGTGTCCGGCCATGACGGTCTGCGGTGGTGGCTGTCGCTACGATGCGTTCAGGGCGAGCGGCCGGCTGGACGGCGTCGATCCCGAGCGTTGCAAATTTGAGCGCGCCTTCTTAAACTGGATGATCTGGGAACTCTTCGACAGGGCCAAGGATATGAACGCCCCTTTCTATCTCCCTTCGGATAGGGAACGCGAGGCGCTCTTCGGTGAAGTCTCACTGCAACCTCGGAACCAGCCCTTCACGGCTGGAACTTACTCCGAATCGAGGGGAACGCCGCTATGATCGTCCCCGAAAAATACCACGTCTTCAGGCGGGGTGATGAATCCTGTCGGTACGGCGTCCTCAGTCTTACGCGGGACTATTATACGCGAGATCAGCCCTCCATCTCTGCAGAAGAAGAACAATATGTCGCCCTCGATATCCCCGAACCCAGAATCCGAGTGGCTCAGGCGGTGATCACTTCACAGTGCAATCTCACCTGCACCTACTGTTCATTTAACGCCAACGCTCCCAAGCTGATGTCCTCGCGCATGACCTCCCCTGAAATCGAGGAACTCTGCCGCTGGTTCAACGGTACCATCGGTGAGAATGGCCTTTTACTCGTGACTGGCGGAGAACCCGAACTGCACCGGGACGCTGTGGATTATCTCGTGGCGAATATCCGGGGCAAGATTATCCTCTTCACCAACGGCACATTGACCAACCGGGACCGGCTGAAAACTTACCGGCAAAACGGGGTGGGCGTCCTGTTCTCCCTGGACGGCGATCTCTTCGCCCAGGATTCTGTGCGCCGCGGTAAGGACGGCTCCTACACCGAAGTCGCGGATGCTTTGAAAGAGGCGCAGGATGTAGGTCTGGATTATGGCATCTCAGCCGTGGTTGGCGATCATAACATTGACCGGCTGCCGGAGCTGGTGCAGTACATCCACAAGGAATTTCATCCGGCCAGCCTGGGCTTGAACCTGCCGCACCGTTATGGCGAGTCCGTCTGGATGCGCATTGAGGAATACACCGACGCCCTCATCGAAATCTTCACCTTCGCAAAAGAGACCGGCCTCTTCATCGATCAGATCAACCGCCGCCTGGCCCCCCTGATCCATCGTCAATTCCGTTTCCGGGATTGCGCCGCGCAGGGGGGGAAGGTTGTCATCTATCCCGGCGGCGTCAAGACCTCCTGCGTGAACGAAGCGGCGCTGGTCGACAACCAGGTGGATTGGGGAAACCGCATTCCTTTCCTGAGCGAGCAGTGCCGGAATTGCTTCGCCATCGGGATCTGCGGAGGTGGCTGCATTTTCGACGGTGAGGCCATCTACGGTCCGGGACAGTTCGACGAACGCAACTGCTATTTCACCAAAAAACTTCTCAAACACATGATCTGGGACCTTCGCGATGAACTCGGCGAACAGGCCATCGATACCTCTGCAGCCCTGGAGAGATACGGCGCCATGATCACGAGACCCGAGGGAACACATTTTTCGGTGGGACATGAAACGGCACGATGAACAACCCATGCGGGAGCACTGGGAATCGGAGGCGAGCGATTACGTTTTCGGAAGGAAATTGAGCCCGGCGGATGCCCGGGTTCTCGAACTGTTGCAACCCTGCAGTGGCGACCGTCTCATGGAGATCGGTTTTGGATCCGGTTTGGTCGCCGCTGAAATTGTAAAGATCTACCCCGGTGTTACCTATATTGGCGTGGACTTCGCCCGCAGGTTTATACCCCTGGCCCGAGAGATCCTGCCGGAAACGACGCCCCTGATTCTGGCCAGCGCGGCCGCTCTGCCCTTCAGGAATGGTTGCCTTGATCTTATCCTCGAGATGGACGCCATTCATCATTTTCCCCGGGAGATTATCCCCCGGGTGGTTGAAAGTCTCACCGCGTTGCTGGCACCGGGCGGGCGCTTCATTTCGGTCGAAGACTGGGCTGCGCCGCCCCAAAATGAGCGGGACAAACTCGCCTATTCCATTCAGAGCCGCCGCCACCACACCAGCACAGGGATGGAATATCATCCCTCCGATGCGGAATGGATCGAGTATTTTGAAGCTGCGGGTCTACAACTCGACACACTGGAACACGTAGATAGACCCCTGAACTTCGGACGCTTTGAAGAGTTGACGGATCCCGTTGCACGGGAAGAACTGGCTGCGTTGCGCCGCCTCTGGGGTAATGAATCCCCGCGCACCCAAATGACCTTGTTCATCTGTAAAAGGCCCTGAATGCAAGCGCTCATCGTAGCAGCCGGAGCCGGCAAGAGGTTGGGCGGAACCGTACCGAAACCGCTGATTGAGATCAACGGGAAGTCACTTCTGATAAATCTGATCGAGTTGTTCAGGGAGGAGGGCATCGGCGATATCGTCGTTATAACCGGCCACATGAAACATCGCATCGACGCCGCCATCGCTCATCTCGATGTGAAGACCGTATTCAATCCTTTCTATCCCGTCTCCGATAACCTCGCTTCCTTCTGGGTCGGACGTCGCCATATCACCGGTCCCTGCGTCCTTTCGCACGGCGACCTGATCTTCGATAAGGAGTTGCTGCACAGGCTCCTGCAGGCTCCGGGCGACATCGTCCTGCCCATGGATCGATCCTCGCTGGATGAAGAGGCCATGAAGATGAAAATTGTAGACGGTGTCCTGGTTAACCTGAACAAATTCATTCCGTTAGGCGAAGCGGCGGGCGAATCCATCCCCATCATGAAATTTTCAGAAGCCGCGCTGTCCGATCTGGTAAGAAGAAGCGAGAGCATCCTGGAAGAAGGGTACTTCGACCGCTATATCGACGATGCCGTCCTCGACCTGGTGCGCCAGAGCGGTTTCATTACGCACATCCTCGACGTGACCGGGCTGCGCTGGGCGGAAATTGACACCCGGGAAGACCTAGAGAGAGCCGCAAAACTGTTTGCTGAATCCAAATGATGCAACTGTCCCCGAAAAATACGGATGAAAAGCTGCTGGCCGACCAAGCCGCCCGGAACTGGGCCAGGTTCTGGGAGGATGTTACCGCCGTAGCGCCATCATCCGTTCCCACCGGATCACTGAACAGGTTAAAGCGTTTCCTGCGCCGGGCAGGCGGCCTTGAACTAGCGTACCGCCTCGTGAGCAGAGAGTTGGGCAATGCTCCGCACCGAAAAGTGTTGGAAGCCGGGTGCGGCACGGGCGAAATTTCCCTGAGATTCGCCCGGGCAGGAGAACGCCTTTTCATGCTGGACACTTCCGAGGCGGCGGTCTCCTTCTGTAAAACCCGGGCGGAAGCGACGGGCCTGTCGGTTGCCGTCGTACGTGGATCGATCTTCGACCTCCCCTTCAAGGAGGGATCCTTCGGAGCGATCTTCAACGTCGGCGTGCTGGATCACTTCGGACCGGAATACCGGCAGAGAGCCGTGAAAGAGGTTGCTCGGACTCTCGAAGCCGGGGGCAGAGCTGCCCTGCTGACCAACAGCGCCCGCTCCATCATCCATCCGATCGCAATGAAATCCGCTTCGAAACGCGGCCGCTGGCCTTTCGGCTTCAAGGATGCTGTTGAATCCCTGCTGGAATCTGCCCAAAATGGGGAGAGCACCGCACCACTGCGCGAATATAGCCGCGGCTTCGTGAGCCAGTTCGAATTCCTGCATTACTGTCTGCCCGGCGGCCATCGTACCAAGAGAGTCTTCTTAGCCTTATTCTATCTCATCTCCCTCCCCTTCAGTCTTCTCAACAGATTTCCCGGCCAGTACCTGGTCAGCATTATGGACAAAAACCACAAGGGAGCTACCGCAGATGTACGAAGTGAATAAAGAGAATCCGACTCCGCCGATCTATGATAACTCACTCTACCGGCGTTGGATCGTCCGCCCCCTGGCGGCCAAACTGGCGCCCTCATTCGTCAGCGCCGGATTCACGGGCAACCGGGTCTGCTGGCTAAAGCTGATCTTCGGTCTGGGAGGCGCGTTCATCCTGGCGTCGAAATCCCCGATTTTGTGTTTCATCGGCATGCTGTTCCTCCAGCTCCATTTTCTCCTCGATGCCACGGACGGGGAGGTGGCTCGCCTGCGCGGGGAAGCCGCCCGCCTCTCCGGCGAGTTTCTGGACAAGCTGTTCGACCACCTGCCCAAGACCGCCATGTACTTCTTCTGGGGCTACGGTACCTATCGACTGACCGGCAGCCAGCTGCCGCTGTTCTGCGGGGCCTTCCTGGCGGCCTGGACCATCTACCCCCGCTTCTGCGGCGTGGAAACGCTGCTGGAGAGGCTGGACAAAGTTCCCGGCGTCTATCATAAACCCGAGTTTCACCGGGCAGTCGGGGAATCGTTCGTGGTAAAGGAGGAGAGAGGCCGGGCAGATTTCTTCCTGACCATCCTCGTCCACCCGGCTATGAACCTGCTCACCCTCTTCTTCCTCTTCGAAATCTTCCGGCCGGAACTCTCCTGGTCGGGGAGCCCATACGAAACCCGCTACGTCCTGCTGATCCTGTTCGTTTTTGTCGCACTGTTGAACTTCGTACGTAAAAGCATCAAATTTTCCCGGGCGCTCGATTTCTCCTGAAGCGCTCCCGGGCGGTCTGCTTCCAATGGAATCTCAGAAATGGGTTCGATCGGTGTGGAAACCTTCCGCTTCATGGCGGAACTGTCACAGAATAACAGCAAACCCTGGTTCAACCGGAACCGGGACAGGTACGTGGAGCACGTCCGCGAACCTATGAAGGCGCTGGCAGGCATGCTCGAAGACCCGGTCGCCCTGGTTCTGCCGGAATTCTCCGGTAAGGCTAAGGTATCCCGCATCAACAACGACCTCCGTTTCGCTCCCAATAAGCCTCCCTATAAAACCCGCATGTGGATCTCCTTCGGCGGTGAGTCGTCCCGCTGTGCGAACCTTTTCGCCGGAGTCGGCGTCGACGGCTGGACCACCGGCGCTGGCATCGGGGATTCGAAGCGGGAACCTCTCGATACCTGGCGCACCAACCTCTTGGAATTCAAGGATGTCTGGCGCAGGTATGCCGATGCCATCGGCCTGGGGGGTGAGGCTCAGGCACACACCGAAAATCCCTACAGGAAACCGCTCTATTCCGATCTCCCCGATGACTTGCGTGACCTGGTTCAAGCCCGTGGAGTCTGGCTCGTCGACCGGGTTCGGAGGAGCTTCGACCGTTCCCCTTTCGAGGATTTTGCCAGGGGCATCTGCCGCTTTTTGCCCGCCTTTCTCTTTATGACGCTGCCCGCTAAAAATCTGCCCGCGAGGTTGTCCGAACTGGGAACCCGCATCATCGCGCCGGACCGGGAAATCCACGACCTCTGGAAATCCCTGACCGACTGATCTTTCCTTAATCCGGCTCCGGCGGCAGGGGCAATTCGTACACTCCACCCGCAACGGCTCAATTCCCCCTCCAGAAAGAGTTAAATGGTCTTGTGCAAGGGCCGATTCGTCTTTATAGTGTAACTCAGTTGGTTGTGGAGTGGAAGCTGGCCCAGTAAATTTACTTATGGAGGGGATGATGTTGATACCGGATGACACGGCCGAGGACATGCTGGAATGTGAAACCGAGGAGTTCCAGGGGGGGCGGTTTCTAACCTTTTCGATCGGTGAAAGCGAATACGGTATCCCGGTCGACAACGTGTGCGAAATCATCGGAATCCAGAAAGTCGCCGACTGGGCGGATGCGCCCGACATGGCCAGCGGTTTTGTCGATCTGCAGGGTAACTTCGTCCCGGTGATCGACGTGCGCGAATATCTCATCCCGGGCGAACACGCCAACGATGACAGGACCTGCGTCATCGTGGTCAAGGTCAGAGAGGCAACCTTCGGATTGATCGTCGATTCGCTCTCTGAAGTCGTGAACATCACCTCTATAGTCCACGAGCCCCCTCTGTATGAGGGCTTTTCGGACGAGACCGGCTGGATTTCGGGAACCGGATACGCGGGAGATCAAGAGATACGCCTGCTCGATCTTGATCAATTCACGTTGGACGTCGAATTGGAGCCGTGGGAAAGCTGCCGGCGTGAAACCAACCTCCTTCTCTTCGAGGAGGCCTGATCGAATCCGAGTAGCTCCCGGCGCTCGGTTCGGCATTGCTGCTGGAGAATCCAATGGATGTCGGCTACATCAATCCTTTCATAAACTCCCTTTATAAATCTATGGAATCCCGGATCGGCGTATCCCCGGACCGCCAGAGTCCCTACCTGAAAGAAGGGACAAAGGCCCGGGGAGACGTTTCCGCCATCATCGGCTACGCGGCGGGGGATATGGTTGGATTGGTCGTACTCACCTTCCCCAGGGCGACCGCTCTGCAGATCTACCAGTTGATGAAAGGGGAGGTGATCCTGTCGATCAGCGAAGGCGTTCAGGATATCGTCGGGGAACTGGTGAACAGCGTGACCAACGGCGCCAAAGAGGAATTTTCCCACATGGAGATCGAATACCGCCTCTCCATCCCCACCGTCGTGATCGGCCGAAACCACGCCACCGCTCACAAAGGCAGTGCCCCCGTGGTCGTCATTCCCTTCAACCTGGGTGAATTTCCCTTCTATATGGAAGTCAGCCAGAACTTCATCAGCCCTGAGAAGGAGACCCAGCCCGCGCTCGCCGAATCCGCCTGATTTCAAATCCGAAAGAAAAATCCGGCCGCGCGGAGCGCCTGCCGGATTGAGTGCCTGAACCATTCCGAATGACGATTTTTCCCCGTCCCTATCTTCCCCTCGCTAGAGTCAACAACAGGTGCCGCAGCAGGAGAATGTTCGATTCGTGGTAGGTATCCCGGGGGCTCTCCAGATTCAGATTGGTCAGAAAATCCGTGTCGGCGATGTAGAGCAGTCCGCCCCCGCCGACCGACCGGTAGAGGATCACCGGTTTATCGTAAGCTTCCAGGAGGACCTCCGTCGAGGGATCTGATCGCCCGGCTTCCCACGCTTCGTGAAAACGCACGGTGAGCTCCTGGGAAACGGGAACGTCCTCCTCTCCCTCTCCCATCGGCATCTCCACAACGGTCTCAACATCCGCCGGCCCCAGGGGCACGTTCAGCGGCTCGATACCGTATTCCTTCAACACACTATTCAACCCGTCAAACTCCTCGAAGCCGCAGCACACCACGAACAATCCGCCTCTCTCCATAAAATCCGCCAGAGCCGCCCGCTCTGAGCGGCTGAAACGCTTCACTGGGGCGATCTCTACCAGAATGTCGGCGTCGGAGAGGACCTTCCCATCCCAGCTCTCCAGGCTCCGGGGCAGGAATCCGGACCGGAGCAGGCAGTTCTGCAGACCCCAGGTGCCGTCAACGGAGGTCAGGTTCAGCGGAGTGCGCGGTGCGTGGCTGTGATCCACAAGGGCGCGCGGCCAGGCCGTATCGGTCCAACCAGGATCATCGCGATCCATCAGGCCTGCCGTGCGCATCTGGCTGAATCCCGCGCCGATAAACAGGACCAGAACAGCCAGCGCCAGGGTTACAACACCCCCCCCTGAAAACATCCACCCAAACAGTGCGCAGAACAGGAAGATCCATCCGAGGATTTTCAGCAGCCGGGGCGGCTGCCTGACGTCCGAAAGCAGATAAGAGAATATCTT
>JALGZU010000294.1 GCA_025774735.1 candidate division LCP-89 bacterium
AGCATGGGTGTTGAGAAAGGTCTTTTTTACAATACATTCATTCAGCCGGGCACCTACCAGGTATCTTCATTCGCCGGGTCCGGGTTCACCTCCGGCGTGCATGAGTACCATTTTTCAAGGCAGGGCCGAAACCAGACCGCGGTTTCAATTGAAAAGCCCAGTATTTATTTCCTCGGCGCATACAAATACGTGAAGGTTCAGAAAGGGGGCATGTTTAAAAAGGCAAAGTTTTCGATCGAGCGAATTAGCGAGCCCACCGAAACCGAATTGCTAAACCGCATTCTTGAAGACGAAATGAAGATTCAGAAATCAAAGCAATACAAGGGGCCACGAAAAATCAGGATTAATGAGACAAGCTGGGGCGACAAGATTCGCGCCCGTCTGGAGGAACTTGAATGATGCGCCGTTCGTTAATCCTGTTCGCGCTGAGTCTCTTCTGTGTGTCCGCGGCCGCTGGACCGCGGAAACCGATAAGCAGTTTCAGCAAACTGAGCGCGAACGAAACAGTTGTGGTCGGTCGCGTGGAATTGGTGCCACCGCTGCACGAACACGACCAGCGACTCCGCGGCCCTATGTCCGGAAAGTTCGCGAACAAGATGTTCATGATGGTCGAAGCGGAATACCGGAAGCTGACCGAGGAACCGGGTATGGGCGATTTCAAGGGGCGGATTGACGCGAGCTTTGGCGAGGAATTTATGGTTCGCAGCAGTAACAAACCATTCTATATTATCGCCGGCATGATGTACCTCAGCCTTGGTTACGGTATGGTGGATCAGGCCTACTTTCCCGGCGGGCTAGAGGCGGACATTAAGCCAGACGACAAAGCCGTGTACATCGGCACAATTCGTTATCATCGAAACGAGTTTTTTGAGGTCACTGATTCCGAGATTATCGACGACTACGAACGCGCCAACACCGAATTCAAGAAACAATTTGGGGACGAGCATCCGCTACGCAAAGCCTTGTTGAACCCTGTTCGGTGACGACCTTCGTGGTGTCAGGGCCGTCAAACGATGAGATGATGAAGTGGTCCAGCGATTTTGGACACCGGTCGGTTCCCAGACAATTCCTCCTGTCTCAATAGTTTAGGATCTTCGGGATCCTTCAATCACCGAAGTCTCTCGGAGACCCTCGATCGATTCACCCCGCCTCCCGCACAATGATCTACTCCAAATCGTAGTCGTACAGCTCGTGGCGCCACAGGGTTGAGTAGGAGCCCTTGTACCGTATCTCCGGACCTGCCGGATCAAACAGGAACCCGCTGGCCACCAGTTCACGCGTGGCAAGCCCGAAAAGTTCATGCCAGATCTGGGTGAAGAGAGATTCGATGGGAACGCCATGGCGCATCGCCGTCAACGTGCCCAATTCTTCGCGTATTATCGGATAGTTTTCCTTCAACCACGTGGAGAGGATCTGACGGCTGAGCGCGAGGCCTTGCTCCACCATCTGACGGTCTCCTCGATCGAGCACAGGGATCAGAAGGTGGTAATTCTCTCCTGCGTCCCGGTCGATGTACTGGGTCTCCACCAGCAAATCGAGGTAGGCCTCGACCTTCGCTGGTTCGCGAAGCACTTGCGCGAGATCTCCGCGCTCGCGGGGGGATCCCCTCAGGGCGAAGAGGAGCGCTGCAAAATCCCTCCCACTCTCCAGGCCGAGAACCTGGTCGAAGTTGCCGCCGAAGCTGGTGTCGTGGATCAGACCGATTCGTTCAGAGACCGTGCGCACCTTTGATGCCATCTTATCAGCGGGCCTCAGCAGCAAATCGGGGAAATCCATGCGGGGGTCGCTGTAAGGGTCTCCGAAGGACGAGAAGGCCCAGTCCACAGGATCCTGTGAATAATTGAAGGGGCCTGCGGGGAGTGTGGAACTTCCCCAGTAGAATCCGTGTGTATCATGGTTCGGCACGTCCTCTGAGGCCCAGAAGCTATACCGAAATCCGTCCCCCTCGACCAGCACCGGCCGACGGTAGCCCTCATCTCGCGTAATCTTCAGCCCGTCCCAATTGAACGAGAACCCCGCGATCAGCACGAATGCTAGGCGATCCTTCGCAACCGAGTCCACCGGATAGAGATCAAACAAGCGGTTGAATTCGGCAGCCCGGTCCAGATAGGCTTGCACGAGTGACGGAACCTGTTTCTTCGCCGTCGCAATCACCGCAACCATGTCGCGTGCCGTGAAGTAGTTGAAGCCAATGTAGTATCGCTTGCCCTCCTGGCGGATTAGCTTGACCCGTACGAGGTCCTCGAGGCTGAAGCCTGTACCTTTGAGCTCCCTCGTGACGCGCTTTCGGGAAACTGGTCCTTCCTCGAGGGTGAAGATCAGGGCCCGGACACGGGGATTGTCAAAGTAAGTTCCTGCCCGCTGCTCCGGATCGGTGGGAAGGCTTCCTGCGTAGCCCGAATAGAATTCCCGTTCCCCCGCCATTGCGAAAGTGAATATTGCGAGGGAAAGCCCTAAGACGAGTAGAAAAGTTTTGGGTTTGTGCAACGGCAGCTCCTTAGTTCGATGGCTGCTAGGAGATATACGCCCGGCCGGGAAGAAAGGTTCCCCCCGTCCGATCGGTGACTCGGCAACTGGAAAAGCTGATCCGGTGGAGGCGGGACGAGCGTGGGCCGCCCTCCCAGCCCTGAATCAAGATGGGGATGTAAAACCCAGCCACACCGTCGGTTGGCCTGAATTTCGATGAAACAAAAAGGATTCTTTTCTGGCGGCCTGGTGCTATAATCAAATCACTAAATCCCCATAGGCCTGAATCCAAGGGAGCCTGGACGCTGGATTCGGCATCGACGCACTCCCACCTGTGTGCACGTCCCGGGCTCGAGGCGCCCCGCCGACCACCCCCCTTATTTTCCTCGGCCGGCGGGGCTTTCTTATCCTCTGGTGCAGACGGATCGGACGGTGTTCACTCCAACGTCCCTGTGTGTGTTCTTCGACTCCAACCGCCTGCCGGGCAGTATGCAAGAAAAGCGCTCCCCTTTCAGTAGCTTAGGGATATTGCCACCAATGACCAGGTGAACTTGACAACTCCTCCCTTGGGAATAACTTTCATCACGGAAATGTAAGAGGACTGCTGTTGAGCACGCGGACACATCCGGAGGAACCATGAAAAGGCTAGGCGTACTTTTGCTGTTTCCTTTCTTGTCGGCCTGCAATCAACTCGAAGACATTCCGTTCGTCGATACCCAAGCGCCGACGCTGCTAACAGCAGAAAACATGGATCTCAGCGGGGACCAGTTCACGGACACCATCAAACTCACGTTCGATGAATGGGTCCGAGACGAAGCCATTACCGGGAGCGACTTCTCGGTTGATCAGATCACCACAATCAACTTTCAGTTCGACACCAACGGGGACGTATCGCACAACGAGATCATCCATCTCACTATCGACGATGGCGTCTATGGTGTCGGGACTGGGTTTGATTTAACCTACACAGCAGGCACCCTTAGCGATTTAGCGGGAAATCTTCTTGCCGATACGACGACCACCACCCTTGGTGTAACACCGTAAGGTCCCGCACACCGGAATAGGAAGTGAGATGAGCCCCCGGGTACATTCCGTAGCTCCAGAAGGCGTGGCAGGACGAGTCTCACTTTGAAGGCAGAAAAGTGTGTCTGCAAAGTTGTGTGTGTGCGCGAATACGGCAACGTCCTATAGATTTTTGAAAGATCGAGGTTTTGCTGGAGAATTGCAACTCAATTGACAGATGTTAAGTTCTGTTTATATTGGGATTAAAGGCTAGGATGTTGGATAGCAGAAAATTTTCCGCCACTGATTCAAAGCTACACTCCAGAGGTGAAAATGCGACTCGTGACGAGAGGTGATTTTGACGGATTGACTAGCGCCGTGATCATCACGAACAATGAAAATATCGAAAAAATCGCTTTGATTCATCCACAGGACATCACTGACAACCGAGTCGAGATTCAGAAAACGGATATACTCGCCAATTTGCCATATCATCCAAACTGCGCCAAGTGGTTCGATCACCACCTGCAGACCGAAAACAATCCCAAGCCGCCGGAAAAATTTGATGGAGCTTACGGATTGGCCCCGTC
>JALGZU010000295.1 GCA_025774735.1 candidate division LCP-89 bacterium
GTCGGCACCCTCTGGCAAAACATCGCGCACGAACATCTGCCCGAAGACCTGATGGCGCTGATGAAAGTCTGGGCCGCCGACAACCAGAAGAACATCAAGGAAGCGACCAAGCAGTTTAAGTCTGAGATAGATTCCATCGGTGCGGAGTACGTTGAAGCGGTCGAAGAACACGCTTACCGAGAAGCCTGCGAGCATATCAAGGCTTTCCGCTCTGAGGGATCGGCGTCTCTTTTAAAACAACGCTTGAATCTGTAGTAAATAAACCCCCAGGCTACCGCGCATTACAGCTGGAATTTGAGGGCTCTCATAGATTTCAGGAGGCAACATGGCAATACGCATAGGCATCAACGGATTCGGGCGCATTGGCCGTCTTGTTTATAAAGCGGCTTACAAGAACCCGGACTTCGAATTTGTCGGTTTAAACGATCTGACGGATGCGAGAACGTTGGCGCATCTTTTGAAATATGATTCCACTCATGGCCGCTTTCCGGATGAGGTCACCAACGATGACGAAAGTATTTATGTCGCGGGGAAGAAGCTGCCCGTTATGGCCATCCGCAACCCCGGTGACATCCCCTGGGGAAAACTGGGCGCCGACGTCGTCGTAGAATCTACGGGTGTATTTCGCCAGAAGGCGCAGTTGGAAGAGCACTTGAAGGCCGGAGCATCCAAGGTTCTATTGACCGTTCCAGCGAAAGATGACATTGACGCCCTCGTCGTTCTGGGTGTCAACGATGACGTTTTAAAGGCCGAACACAAAATCATATCCAATGCATCCTGTACTACGAACTGTCTGGCGCCGGTCGTCAAGGTTCTGCACGACAATTTCGGCATCGAGCACGGCCTGATGACCACCATCCACGCCTATACAAACGATCAAAGCGTGCTGGATATGCCTCACAAAGACCTGCGCCGGGCTCGCTCGGCGGCGGTCTCCATCATTCCGACCACCACCGGAGCGGCGAAAGCGGTTGGCAAGGTCATGCCCGAACTGAAGGGAAAGCTGGACGGAATGGCTTTCCGCGTCCCGGTGATGGATGGATCGGTCGTCGATCTGGTGGCGAAACTGTCGAAGAACGTTACGGTCGATGAGATCAACGCGGCCGTGAAAGCTGCGGCCGAAGGCAGCTTGAAAGGCATCCTCGAATACACGGAGGATCCGATCGTATCTGCCGACATCGTCGGCAACCCGCATTCCTCCATCTTCGATGCGTTATCTACGTATGTTATGGGAGGGAACTTGGTCAAGATCGTTTCTTGGTACGACAACGAATGGGGGTATTCCAACCGGGTCGTGGATCTTATCAAGATGGCCATGAACCGATGAACAAGTTGACCGTAGATCAACTTGAACTTCGGAGCAAACGGGTTCTCGTGAGGGTCGATTTCAATGTTCCGCTGGCGGACGACGGGACCGTGCGCGATGATATCCGCATCCGCGCCGCCCTCCCCACGATTCAGAAAATCCTGCGTGAGGGCGGCAAGGCCATTCTGATGTCGCACCTGGGGCGTCCGAAGGGGGATAGGAAGCCGGATTTGAGCCTTAAACCGGCAGCAGAGCATCTGGCCGGATTACTCGGCAGTCCGATTCAATTTGTGCAGGATTGCATAGGGCCTGAAGTTGAGCAACACGTCGCCGGCCTACCTGACGGAGACTGTCTCCTGCTGGAAAATCTTCGTTTCTACATTGAAGAGACGAAGAACGATGCCGGCTTCAGTGCGGCGCTGGCGAGCCTGGGCGACGTGTACGTTAACGATGCTTTCGGCACGGCCCACCGGGCGCACGCCTCGACCGAAGGCGTCACGCACCACATCGAGCAGTGCGCCGCCGGCTATCTGATGCAGAAGGAGTTGGATTACCTGGGCAGAGCCCTTGAGAATCCTCAGAGACCGTTCGTCGCTATTCTCGGCGGAGCCAAAATATCGGGCAAGATCGAGGTCATAAAAAATCTGCTCCCCAAGGTGGATACCCTGATCATCGGCGGGGGCATGGCCTACGCTTTCTTCAAGGCGCAGGGTTATGAGATCGGCGATTCGCTGTTTGAAGAGGAGACGCTGGACGTAGCGAAGGACGTCTTGAATCTCGCTTCGGGAGCGAAGGCAGAGTTTTTACTGCCGAAGGATAGCCTTGCCGGTGATAAATTCGATGCCTCTGCCCAGATACAGACGATGTCTACCGAGAAGATCGATCCGGGCTGGCAAGGGCTCGATATCGGTCCTGAAACTGCGGAAATGTACCGCCGGAGAATCCTGGATGCCAGGACCATCGTCTGGAACGGGCCTATGGGCGTTTTTGAAATGGAGCCGTTTTCGGAGGGTACGCGAACTGTGGCTGAGGCGCTGGCAAACGCCACGGCGAATGGAGCGACCACAATCGTCGGCGGAGGCGATTCCGCCGCCGCTATCGCCCAGTTCGGCCTGGCTGACAGGATCAGCCACGTTTCCACGGGAGGCGGGGCCTCTCTGGAATTTCTGGAAGGTAAAGTGTTGCCCGGGGTGGCTGCACTGTCTGACTCGAGATAAAATAAGTGTGTGAAAAAAATGGTGCGACCGAAATTCATTGCTGGCAACTGGAAACTGAATCCGCCTGGTGCCCCGCAGTCGCTTGATCTCTGCCGTCAACTGCGCGCCCGCTTAGCGCCGTTCACCAGGACCACGATGGCAGTTTGTCCGCCCTATACAGCCCTGCAGCTCGCTGCCGAGGTTCTTAAAGATACCCGCATCAAAATTGGAGCACAGGATCTCTACTGGGAGGATTCCGGAGCATTCACCGGAGAAGTATCAGCTCCGATGCTGAAGAGCGCCGGGTGCTCCTATGTCATCATAGGGCATTCAGAACGCCGTCAGTACTTCAACGAGACGAATGAGACCGTCCGACAGCGCCTCCTGACAGCTCTAAGGGCGAGCTTATCTCCGATCGTCTGCGTGGGAGAAACGCTGACAGAACGCGAAGCGGGCGTTTTCAAGGAGGTCGTGCGGGAACAGATCAGCGAGGGTCTGCGTGAGATGAGTGGCGCCGACCTGGAGCCGGTGATCATCGCATACGAACCGGTCTGGGCGATCGGTACGGGCAAGACGGCGACTCCCGGCCAGGCTCAGGAGATGCACAGTTACATCCGCGAAATCCTGAGTGAAACATTCGGGTCGTCCACATCAGAAAACACTTTAATCCTCTACGGAGGCAGCGTAAAACCCGGCAATACGGCCGACCTGTTGAGCCAGGACGATATTGACGGTGCTCTGGTGGGTGGTGCCAGTCTGGATGCCGATTCCTTCGCCGGAATCATCAGCGCTGCAGAGAGAATAACCCGATAGAAATCGATCATAAACAATAGAGATACCGATGATTTACACATTCTTGCTTTTCCTGCATATCGTAGTTTCAATTCTGTTGGTAGTCGTAATTCTGCTCCAGTCCGCCAAGGGCGGTGGATTGGCGGGATCCGCTTTTGGGGGCGCAGGAGGGACCTCGTTCCTGGGAGCTCGCGGTACGGCTACCTTCCTATCGAGAGCGACGACCATCCTGGCGGTGGTCTTCATGGTGAATTCGCTGAGTCTCTCCTTCCTGATCCGCGGAGCGACGAGACCTGTTTCCGTCACACAGCAGGAAATTCAAACCGAAGCACAACACCTGCCGCGCGTCGGGAGTGACGCTGGCATGGGAGTAGGCGAAATGCCACTGGAAGGCCTCCCCGCAACGGGCGATCAGAACACCGGAACTTCATCGTCTTCCGATGAGAATGCCGGCGATACAGACGAAGGAACTTCACAGTAACCCATCTCGCTTGAGACAATCCACTTGAATGTCAAGGCAGCCGGAGTGGTGGAAATGGTAGACACACTATCTTGAGGGGGTAGCGCTCGCAAGGGTGTGCCGGTTCGAATCCGGCCTCCGGCACAAAAATACCGGACAATTCGTTGTCCGGTATTTTCATTCATAAGCCATTTTAATCGCGATTCGGGGATTTTTCAATCAGGCGTAAAAATAGTATCCCAGAGGTCTTCCAGCTTTCGCTTCAGATCTGCAGGTGTGCCGTCGTTGGTGATGACGACATC
>JALGZU010000296.1 GCA_025774735.1 candidate division LCP-89 bacterium
AATGTTCCCGACCGGGAGATGACGCCGATGCGCCCCTCCTGGTGAATGAATCCGGGCATGATGCCGACCTTGCACTGGCCCGGTGTGATAACGCCAGGACAGTTGGGGCCGATCAGGCGAGTGCTGGTCTGCTGTAAAAAGTGGTACGCTGTCAGCATATCACGAGTGGGAATGCCTTCCGTGATGCAGACCACCAGGTCCAATCCGGCATCGGCTGCCTCCATAATGGCGTCGGCCGCAAAGGGCGGCGGCACGAAGATCAGAGTCACGTTGGCGCCTTCATTCTCCACGGCATCGGCCACCGTGTTGAAGACCGGCCGATCCAGATGCGTCTGGCCGCCTTTTCCAGGGGTGACGCCGCCAACGACCTGGGTGCCGTATTCGATCATTTGTTGGGCGTGAAAGGTGCCCTCGCTGCCCGTGAATCCCTGGATAATGACTCGGGAAGATTTATCGACTAAGATGCTCATGATATTATAGCTGCTTTATTCAATGGTTGTCTATGATGAAACCGCCGCTGTAACCTTCTGTGCGGCTTCCTGGAAATCTTTGGCGACCTGGAAATTCAGACCGGATGACTGCAGGATCTCGCCGGCCTCCTCCGCATTGGTGCCTGCCAGCCGGATGATGACCGGAACCTCTACGCCGCCCAGCGCCTTCACGGCTTCCACCACGCCTTCCGCCACGCGGTCGCAGCGTACGATGCCGCCGAAGATGTTGATCAGAATCGCCTTGACGTTGGGATCGGTGAGGATGAGGCGGAAGCCGTTCTTGACCGTCTCCGCCGACGCCGCGCCGCCCACGTCGAGGAAATTTGCCGGCTCGCCTCCCGCCAGCTTGATCAGGTCCATGGTGGCCATGGCCAGACCGGCTCCGTTGACCATACAGCCGACGTTACCGTCCAGCTTGATGTAGTTCAGGTTAAATTTCGACGCTTCGATTTCGGCAGGTTCTTCCTCGTCGAGATCCCGGCAATCCAGGATGTCCGCATGCCGGAACGCGGCGTTATCATCGAAATTCATCTTGGCGTCCAGCGCCAGAACTTCGCCTTCTTCGGTGATTACCAGCGGATTGATCTCCGCCAGCGAAGCGTCCGTCTCCTGGTACGCCTGGTAGAGCTTCAGGAAGAACTTCACCGCATTCTTGTGTTGCTGCCCTTCCAATCCCAGTGCGAATGCCAGCCTTGATGCCTGGTAAGGGCGCAATCCCATCCCCTGCTTCACGTGCGCCTTGACAATCTTCTCAGGCATTTCCGCGGCGACCTTCTCGATCTCCATGCCGCCTTCGGTGGATACCATGAAGGCGTCCATGGCGCGCTCCCGGTCCAGAACGATCCCGGCGTACAGTTCGCGGGCGATCTTACACCCCTTCTCAATCAGAATCCGGCGCACCACCTTGCCCTGCGGACCGGTCTGGTGCGTGACCAGCAGGTTTCCCAGGATCTTCTCGGCGTACTCTTTGACTTCCGCCTCGCTCTGGGCGATTTTGACGCCACCCTCCATGATCTGGCTCGTGGGTGTTTCAGGATCGTATAGAGTCCCCTTGCCGCGTCCGCCGGCGTGGATCTGGGATTTTACGGCGCAGATGCCCCCGCCCAGTTCGTTGTATGCCTGTACGGCTTCCTCCACCGAAAAAGCCACGCGCCCTTCCGGTACGGGCACCTGGTACTTTCTAAGAATGTCCTTGCCCTGGTATTCGTGGATCTTCATAATATGTGGCTTTGCTTAAGGATTGCTTTATCCTGTGAGTTTACTCTTCGTAGATCCAGGTCCCCGTCTCTTCATAAACCGCCTCGGTGACGTTTTCGACCGAAGAGATGAGGGCCCGTTTTCCGCCCGCCTCGATGAATTGGATGGCAGCTTCGATTTTCGGCCCCATGCTGCCCGGTGGGAAGTGACCCTGCTTCAGATACTTCTTTGCCTGAGCGATGCTCATCCGGTCGAGTTCCTTCTGCTCTGGGGTGCCGAAGTTCAGGCACACCTTGTCCACCTCGGTGAGCATGAATAGCTCTTGAGCCCCGATGTCTCGAGCCAGAACGGCGGCAGCCCGATCCTTGTCGATGACGGCATCCACGCCTTCATAGAACTTGTTCTGCATGACATAAACGGGGATACCGCCACCTCCGGCGACGATGACCACGTACCCCTGCTTGAGCAGCAGGCGAATGACGTCCTTGTTGATGATACTCAGGGGTTTGGGAGATCCCACCACCCGCCGGAAACCGCGACCTTTGTCTTCGCGGATCTCCCAATTATGATCCCGGGCGAGACCGTCCGCGACATCTTTCGGATAAGCTCGCCCGATAAATTTGGTGGGATTCTGTAACTCGGGATCATTGCGATCCACGGTTACCTGAGTGATCAGCGTAGCTGTCGGCTTTTCGATACCTCGCCAGCGCAGACCGTTCTGCAACGACTGTTCGATCATGTAACCGATGCCGCCCTGCGTATCCGCGACCAGCACTCCCAGAGGTCGCGGGAAGGAGATGTCCAGGGCATGCTCCATGCGCAGAAGAGCTTCCCCGACCTGGGGCCCGTTTCCGTGGGTGATCACCAGGTTGTAGCCCTTATGGAGCAGCTCGATGATCCCCACCATCGATTTGCGAGTCTGAGCGAATTGCTGATCGATGGTATTGTTGCCGATGGGCGTCGAGATGGCATTGCCTCCCAGCGCCACTACAGCTGTGCGCCCCATTGTCTAACCTGTTATAAACCGCTTCAGGGCATCTGCCAGGTTCGGCCTGCCGATCTCCTGCAGATCATAGGTCACCCTGACGGAAGGTTTATCGATTTTGATCACGCGGCGCAGATCGATCGGCGTGCCGATAATGACCACGTCGCAGTCCGCTGCGGCGATGGTTGCCTCCAGGTCGCGCATCTGCTGGTCGCCGTAACCCATCGCCGGCAGCAGAGGCCCGATCTCCGGGTATTTTTCAAATGTATCGCTGATCGTACCGACCGTCCAGGGGCGGGGATCGACGACTTCGGCAGCGCCGAATTTCTCAGCCGCCACGATGCCCGCTCCAAAGGCCATTTCGCCGTGGGTCAGGGTCGGCCCGTCTTCGATGACCAGAGCCTTCTTGTCCTCGATCAATGACGGATCCTCAACCGAAATGGGACTGGCCGCTTCCACGATGACGGCGCGGGGATTGTGCTCCCGGATGCTCATGCGCAGGTCGTTGACGTCTTCCGGGTCCGCTGAATCGATCTTGTTGATAATCACCACGTCGGCCATCAGCAAGTTGGTCTCACCGGGGTGATATTCCAGTTCGTGACCCGGCCGCAGGGGGTCCGCTACCACAATGTGCAGATCGGGCTTGTAGAATGGCAAGTCGTTGTTACCGCCGTCCCAGAGCACGATCTCCGCCTCTTCTTCGGCCTGGCGGAGAATGGCTTCGTAATCCACGCCCGCGTAGATGATATTACCGCGCGTGATGTGCGGTTCATACTCTTCCATCTCCTCGATGGTGCAGTTATGGCGCTTCAGATCGTCGAGTGAGGCGAACCGCTGCACCTTCTGGGCGACCAGATCTCCGTAAGGCATGGGATGGCGTATGGCGGCGACTTTTTTGCCCGCTTCGCGCAGGATTTCGCTCACCCGGCGAGTCGTCTGGCTCTTGCCGCACCCGGTGCGGACGGCGCAGATGGAGATGACCGGGCGGTTCGATTTAACCATGGTCCCTTCCCCGCCCAGCAGGACAAAGTTGGCTCCAGCAGCAATCACTTCCGATGCCCGGTGCATTACATATTCGTGAGGGACGTCCGAATAGGAAAAGACCACGTCGTCGATTTTCTGCTCCTGAATGATGCGGAGCAGATCTTCTTCCGCGTGAATGGGTATTCCCTGCGGATACAGTTCGCCGGTTAATTCCGCCGGGTACTTACGCCCTTCGATATCTGGAATCTGAGTGGCTGTGAAGGCGACGACTTCATAATCCTCATTGTCGCGGTAAACGACATTGAAGTTGTGAAAATCCCGCCCGGCAGCTCCCATGATGAGTACACGCTTCTTGGCCATGATTAACACCTTGAATTTTACCTGTT
>JALGZU010000297.1 GCA_025774735.1 candidate division LCP-89 bacterium
TTCCATGAAGGCGAGCCGGGCGCAACCGTCACCCAGATCGGCAACGATTTCGGATTCGAGCCGGAGAAACGGCTCCCGCCAGCGCGGATCGCGGCTGCCGTGGGCGAACAAGATGAGTCCCGTACATGGTTTCGATTGCATGATGAAATTTCCATAATAAGGGAAAGGCGAGGGAGATCCAACCTCCCCCGCCTGAAACGAGCCGATGGTCGGTTATCGACGGCTGACCTTTTCCTCGGGGAGAACCACTGAATCTATCACGTGAATCACCCCGTTGGAGGTCACAATGTCGGTCTTGACCACACGCGCATCATCGATCATGACGGTGCCTCCCTTGACCATTACCCGGAGCGCCTGGCCGTTGACGGTGTTCGCCGATTTCAGCTTCACGACATCGGACGCCATGACTCTGCCCGGGACCACGTGGTAGGTCAGGATCTCGGTGAGTCGTGGAATGTCGCTCAGCAGAGCCTCGACGGTTCCCTCCGGCAGCTTGGCGAATGCCTCGTCGGTCGGGGCGAACACCGTGAATGGTCCCTCGCCCTTGAGGGTGATGATGAGGTCAGCCGCCTCGAGGGCTGCCGCCAGGGTGTTGAAGGATCCCGTCTCCACAGCGGTGTCGACGATGTCCTTCTGGGCGTTCTTCTTGCTGTATCCCCCGGCGTAGCCGGCGGTGACGATGCCCGAAGCCATCACGAACAGGGCGGCCAAAGCGAGTCGGACGGAAAAGAGATTGACGATCGATTTCATTGTGTGTCTCCTTTAATCAACTGAAAACAGTTGTTGGTTGCTTTCCATTACAGAGTCAAGTACCTTACCGCGCCCTGGAGGGTGCCACGGCAGGCTGCCAGCGTCTTTGAATCGCCTTCCAAGACAGGAACTGGTAGAAACCGGCGGCACCCACCAGGGTGAACACCAGCGAGCTGATCCAGGATGTCTCACCGAACCCCATTCCAAACAGAGTGGCGACGATATCGAAGCGGGCGATGCCCACCAGACCCCAATTCAGGGCTCCGATCACCACCAGCACAGCGGCCAGAACGTCCATTTTCCTCATGATTTCCTCCTTTTCATTCGTTGCTTCGTTTCCCGACTCTTCCGGGACCCTGCATTCATTCCCCATTGGGGCGGGAGAGAGTGGACCGGCCTGCAAGGTAGGTAGTCAGAACCGATTGTCTGGTTCCGGTTGCTCACAGTCCTCTTGCCGGTTCCGGCCCACTCTCCGATCTTGGTGAAGAGATTGGTGTGGAGTCCCGTCAAACTCATTCTTGTATTATGGTGCAAAAATTTTTTACTTCAAGTAAAATACAAACCGGATCAACAAATCGTTTGAACCCGGGGAAAAAATCAGCCCGGATGTGTCCTGCAGGGAAAAAAGGAGATTCGGATGCTGTCGGAAACGCTGAAAAGTGGGTTGAATCGCTACGGGATCGGAGCCAAGGTGCGGGCGCTGCGATTACGGAAAAAGCTCGGACTGGTGGAATTGGGGAAGCACACCGGGCTGTCTCCGGCCCTGTTGTCGAAGATCGAGCGAGGCCGGGTGGTGACTACCCTGCCTACCTTGATGCGGATCTCGCTGGTTTTCGGAGTCGGAATGGAACATTTTTTCTCTGAGGATCAAAGACTACGGGAGGTCGGCCTCGTGCGCGCCGCCGAGCGACTGGCGTTTCCGGCACAACAGGGCGAGCGCAAGCCTGCATATCATTTTGAAAGCCTAGATTTTCCGGCTCAGGCCCGGAAAATGGAGGCGTTTCTCGCCCATTTCCACCCGGTTCCTGAAGAGAAGGTGAAACGACATGAACACCATGGCGGGGAATTCATATTCATATTAAAGGGGAAGTTGGGAATCCGGATCGGCGAGGAGGACTACGAACTCGAAATGAACGACTCGATCTATTTTAACTCGGGGATCCCGCACGGATACCGGCGATTGGGAAAGTTTTCCTGCGAAGCAATAGTGGTAACCGTCCCCTGACCGGGAATTCGACTGCCGGTGCTTCGCTCAATGGGTATTTCTAGCTGGAGCCACGATTGATAATACCGTGAAAAGTTCGTTTTGCGAACCGGTCTCGAATCCCTCCAACTCGAAAATTTCCAGGGTAGTCTTGTCGGGGTGAATGGCTGTTGATTTCAGTAGACACAGGAAGGTGTTTACAGGCTCGGTTGTCTGGATCAGAGCCTCTGGTCCTTTTTCATCCAGACGACCCATCCAGGCAGCGACAGTGACAGGAGTCAACTGCATTCGCACTGCCACCTGATCTGCGGACCAGCCCCGTGCGGCCCGCAACTCCAGGATGGCGAGCCTCTCAATGGGATGGTAATGGGGCCGCCGGTGGGCCGGGGGAGGCGCTCCATTCGGGCATCCTTGATGCGCACCTCCTCGCCCAAGAGACTCACCTCCTGCCGTAGCCGGTCGTTTTCCTGACGGAGGCGAACCAGGGCATTGCTGTTGTGCGCTGCCCGGGCACGGGCACAGGTCAGGGAGTAGTGGGCCAAGGAAATGGCCTGGAGGACGGCAGAGCGAATCCGTCGCGGCCAACTCCTAGGCAAGGGGATTTCGGGGCAGGATTCGCCCAGCATGGTGTCCTCAAAAATTAGAATAATAGGAAAATTGTGCCAGGCTATAGGATAATTGGTTGAGAAACTGGGTTTTAGGAGGAGCCGTGGCGGAAGAAAAAATCCGCTGTTCCACTACACAATGAAAAAACTCGCTGAATAACTACAAGCCCGCCTCAATACTGGATGGTTAATAAGGAGATCGTCCATGACAATAACAAACAAGCAATCCGGCACCAATGTTAATGAAGTGGAAGACGGAATTTTCCGGATAAGCACTCCGGTTGATATCGCAGGAGGATTCTCATTTAATCAGTATCTCATTGTAGATGACGAGCCGCTTCTGTTTCATACTGGCCTCAAATCTTTGTTCCCTCTCGTTCAGGAGGCAGTGGCAAGTGTAATATCTGTCAAGGATCTGCGCTATGTGGCATTTTCGCATTTTGAAGCCGACGAATGCGGATCCTTGAATGAGTGGCTTCACGTGGCCCCCAAAGCATCTCCGGTGTGCAGCCAAGTGGCTGCAATGGTATCCGTGAACGATGTAGCAGATCGGGCTGCGATCGCCATGGCTGAGGGGGAAACTCTGCGTCTCGGGAAGCACACTGTCAAATGGCTTGATGCGCCACACCTGCCCCACGGTTGGGAAACAGGCTACCTAGCCGAAGAAAGCACACGCACCCTATTATGCGGAGATCTTTTCACACAAGGAGGTAGCGGACTTCCCCCGGTGACGGAAAAAGATATCCTGGGGCCAAGCGAAACCTTTCGAGAATCGATGGATTATTTCTCACATTCAACGCGTGCAACAGAGTTGCTGGAGAAACTTGCTAGGGAAAAACCCAAGACCTTGGCTTGTATGCATGGGAGTGCGTGGCAAGGGGATGGCGCCTCCTTGCTGAGGGCTCTTGCCAAAAGTTTGTCACGGTAATGTAGTGGTTCACCGGTTTTAAACCCACCAAGGAGCATCATTTCACCTCCCCGACTGGTTCCAATTCCGAGACCCTTTCCGAAAAGTCTATCCGTAACCGAGATCACACCCTACCGGTTGGATCGCCTTTGCTTGTAAGTCAATCCATGGCAATAGCTTAACGAGAAAACGGGGCTGGGATGCATCCCGTCCTGATTTTCCGACGAGACTTTCGCTTGGGGAGCCAACCCAAACCCTCCCGAATTCCTAAGCTGTTAACCACTTAACCGGCCGAATCGTCTCAAATCTGAATTGCCCCTCTCAGAAAAACCACCGGAAACCGACTTCGAGGGTCGACTCGCGGTCCGTGGCTTCCGAGTTGTCGAGACCCCATCCGGGTTTGATGTAGGCGATCTTGCCCTCGCCAACCACCTTGCCGATTTCGAGGCCAAGCCATAAGGAAAAGTCGTCGGTCTTGAAATCGTAGATCGGCTGAAGTTCAGGCAATATGAAGAGACCTCCCCACCAGCGGCCCGGTTTCGTCAGCGGCTGCATATAGAACCACTTCCCGACGTAC
>JALGZU010000298.1 GCA_025774735.1 candidate division LCP-89 bacterium
ACAGATCCCGGCATAATCGGGATTGACGGCGCTTCTATCGTTCCGCGCCGCCGGGGCCCCCTCAGGAAGAGGTCCAGCCCAGTTGTTTGATCAAGCCGTTCTGTCCGCGATTTCATTTTATATTGCTGTTTTTTCTTTAAGATAGGCTTAGAGTTTTCCTATATGATGACCGCCGAATCGATATTGGTCACCATCTGGTCTTTCATGGTTTCGCCATCCATAGCCGTGATCACGGTACGGTTGGCAACTGAGATGACGAAGGCGCGCTCGTCCAGAAGCACGAGGCTGGAGCGAGATCCCTTATCGGAAGCGGTTTGAACCGCGCCGTTCACTTTTTCCAGTTCCAGCGGAGTCAGGGTGATGCCACGCTCGTTCATCCGCTCCATGGCGTGGGCTGAAAAGCGAAGCTCACCGGAGTGCCCCCTGGCTTTCTCCAGTTCCTGAGCGAAATCTCCCTTCTGCTGCGGAGCCACCTTCTCGGCCACGCCGGTTCCCTGCTGCAGTGGCGGGAGATCGTGTATTCGTCTCAGGTCGATCATTCTTGCTCACCTCCTTCTAATTGATAGATGTTAGGGTTCCGTTATCTGGTAAATGTTGCCGAGTGCGATCTGCATGGATCCGATCATAAATTCGGCCATGCCCTCGACGTAGCTGACACCGGTCACAGTGCCGCAGGTGTAGGTGGTCACCGGCACGGAGGTGCCGTTACCGGATGTGGCGCTGACACTGAAGGTGTAGATGCCGTCACCCAGCTCATTCCCATCACTGTCCAATCCGTCCCAGATTACCTCCTGATCGCCTGACGATTGCGGATTGACCTCCAGGGTTCGCACTGTCATACCGCTGCTGTTGGTAATGTCGATGCTGATATTTTGGGCACCGGCGTTCAGGTTGTAATTGAGCGTCACTTCCTGACCATCCACCAGTTCGACTTCGTTTCCGTAGGCGACCACGCCCTGTCCGATCATCCCCGCCGCCATGGTGTTGTTGACGGACTGGGCCAGGAGCAGGTTGGTCTGCAGAGACAGATCCAGGTTTTCGTTCATGTCGGTCAGTTGCTCGAGCTGGCTGAACTGTGCCAGTTGAGCGGAAAATTCCTGACTATCCATGGGATCCATCGGATCCTGGTACCGGAGTTGAATCATCAGCAGTTCCAGGAAATCCATCTGGTCGAGGACGCTATTGGACGATGACGCCGACTGATCGGGACTCATGCCAACTCCTCCCAGTCCACTAATTGCTGTACTCAATGTCTCACCTCCTTTCAGATTGTTTTTTCATCACGCTATGCTACTAAATCCATGGTGTTATATCCGTAATGCAACGGGATATGCCTATCCCGCGCTTCTTCATGGCCGTTTCGTTCATCTCCGCCCTCTTGTCCATCCCGCTCCCCTGACCGGTCAGGGTCGGCGTCGGCCGCGCTCTGCGGCCATCTCTCGGAAGGATAGCGACCTTCTATGTCGCACTGTGACAGGGTATAGCCGTGCGAAGCAATCAGTCCTGTCAGGTCCCCCCGCGCCTCCTGCAGAGCGGACACCGCTTCCGGACGCTCGGCAGCGAAGGCGAGACTCATCTCTTCGCCCTGCACGGCGAGCCGCACACGCACGGATCCCAGGTTGGCCGGGTTCAAACGTGCTTCGAATACCGACTCGCTGCCCACTTTCAGCAGCTGCGCCCGAGCCCTGATTTTCTCCACCAGTTGCGCCAGGTTTTCGATCCGACGGGTACTGGCAGCAGTTTCGATCCCCCGGCCTCCGGACAGCCCGTTCAGCGCCTGAACTGTCTTAGGGGTCGTTTTGGATAACTTCAAATTCGCCTGGTCGGCGGCATTGACCACATCCCGGGTTTCGCCGGATTTACGGTTCACCGTCTCCGGAGCGGTTGTAGTGTGATTTGGTTTGACGTCCTCACGGGATTTAGCGGATTTCCCTCTCGACCCCTTCGGCGCCGTGTCAGGCGAAACAGCAGTGTATGATATATCGGCTTCAATCCGGACGCTGCGACTCGTTTTGCTCAGCTCGCGCGTTGGATTTTCGTGAACGTCTGCTATGCGAACTTTGGACGGAGCGCGCAGCGGGGGAGCATTAAGTTCAACAGCCCTGACCGTAACCGGTCGGTGCAGGTCGTCAAAACCGAACCGCTCCATCCCGAAAAGCTTCGCAGTGGTTTCCGATGTACCGTCACATGGGTTATCGATACCGGCCCCTACCTTCGCGGGATTGGGCGTCGCCAATTCGGGGAAAAACGCTCTAAAACCATCAACATGCACCCGTTTGATCAGTATTTCTCCAGATACCTGAGACATTTTCTGTGAATTGACCGGGATACCAGCAGAGGATTTCCCCACCGTAAGTAACGGATCCTGGTCTGTCGCCATGACGGCCGGCCGGGTCGTATTCCTGACTGGGAACTCTCCGCCCTTCAGTTTCGTAATGCGCAATGCTGCGGCAGCGGGCAATTGTGAATCAGGCGAATGTCCAGGCGGCGTAATTAAGCGGGATTCCCGGAGTTGCGGAGCTGCATTCGTAATTACTCCGGCATTCCCGGTTGTGGGCGCTTCGCTTCCAGGCGTCCCCCGAACCTGCAAACCACTCCTAGCCGCTCGAGGCGTTCTGCTGTTCGGCAGAAGACCAAGCATTGAATCCACTGAAGCCTTCACGGCGGATTTCGGGTTATCACCAAGATCCGTCGCTTTCGTAGATAATCCGATTATTTTATGCTCCGCTTCTTTACTCGATATCTTTAGCGCATTCGGGGCGTTTTTCTCGATGTTAATCCCTGCTGCGGATGCAATAAAGGAATAAACCGCCGGTTTGGCTAATTGCAAAGGCTCGTGCGTCAATCCGGTCTGGAGTCGGGGTAACTTCGCAGCGGCGGTGAAGCCCTGTGCAGCGATTTTTTCTGCCGCTGGCAGGACTGCGGACTGTTCCGGTGCGGTCTTCCCGGCCGGATGGATCTGCTCGCCAAGCATGGCGGAGAAGACTCCCGTCGACTCCTTGGCATCCTTCGACTGGACCGCCTTCTTACCTCCGTGGGCTATGCCAGAAGTTTTGTCCGCAGAAAACAGATTCTTTAAGGTTGTCGTGTTCAATGCATTACCAGAATGGTAACTCCAAAAGGCTATCCCTGCACAACCGGTTTCAAAATCGCTTCACTGAGGCGCGCCGAGCGCGACGCCGAAAAAGCTGCCATAATCTTGGCCGCCTGCCTCTGTTTCAACTGCATCAAGATGTTGATCACCATAGCGTCGCTGAGCGCTTCCATCATCTTGGCCGCCTCTTCGGCGGGCATATTCTCCACAATTTTCGCCAGCTTGGTGGCCTGCTTGTAATTCACCGAGTCGACCGCGACCATCTTCGTTTCCAGCGCCCTCTGCACCCGGGTGAGTTCCCTCTGGCTGAGGTTCAAGAGGGAATCCCCGCGTTGTACGCTGGACCGAAGGTCGGCAATCAGTGTGCGGATGCTGTCTTCGTGGGCGATGCTGTCTGCGCGTATAATCGCCAGCGAATCTGCGATGGCTCTGGCTCGAGCCCGCGCCGCCATCAGGGAATCATCCGCTTCGTCACTCAAGTCGATGGTGAGCACCGGTCCCGGCGGCTCCACCTGCTTCTTTTCCTCCAGCACCTCATCGCTCAGGTCGATGGATCTGACCGGTCTCGCATGTGAAACCTGCTCTTCCGCCTGAACAAGGTGCTCATCGTGCTCATCGGCCAGAGGTGGCACGTAGGTCATTTTCAAATGGATGAAGTTACCTGCACCGGACAGAACGAACAGCAAACCCAGAGCAGCGATAATGGGCACGAGTTTCTTCTTTGGTTGCTCCGCCCCGGTTCCCTCATTACTTAATTCTGTGGTCTCTTCATCGGCCATGATATTGTTCCTATTGCGTACAATCGATTATATCGCCTGACTCTATGCGATCTCTTTCTCGGTTTCGGTCAGGACGAGATGTGTTTGAAAACTATCCAGCGACTCGGATTCACGTTGTCCTATCTCGTCCAGAAAAATCTGCTCGGCACGCTGCAGCTTGGC
>JALGZU010000299.1 GCA_025774735.1 candidate division LCP-89 bacterium
CACCTATAATAATTACGGCTTCAGCTACTACCCGCACAACGCTCAGAAACTGGCCGAAGAGGCGGTTCTGGGCGCGGACTTGATGGGCGTCGATTTCTCCAACTACGACAACGACGGCGACGGTTGGGTGGACGCCCTGATCATTGTGCACCAGGGCCCGGGCGCCGAGAATACCGGCAGCCTCGACGACATCTGGTCGCACCGCTGGGCGCTGGACGATCCCATCGAACTGGACGGCGTCTACGTCTATGATTACTGCATGGATCCCGAACTGGCGGGTGACGGGCAGAGCGGCGAGATCGAAACGATCGGCGTCTTCGCTCATGAATACACCCACCTGCTGGGTCTGCCCGACCTGTACGATTACGACGAGAAGCTGAATCCCTCGACGTTCACCGTGCTGGGGGATGACAACGACCACCCCATCATGGACTGGGGGCTGATGGGATACGGCGGTTACGGCATCTCATCCTACGGCCGGGGTGCCACGCCCAACCATCATGCGGCTCTCTTCAAGGCGATGCTGGGTTGGGCCGATCCGGTCGTGCTGGGGCTGTCTCAGATCGGCATCGAAGTGCAGGAATACGAGGCGAATCCGGTCATCTACAAGATCCCCATCAACGGTTCCGACACCGAGTATTTCCTGGTCGCCAACAGGCATCCCGGCTGTACGACCGCCATTTTCGACAAGTGGGACAGCGACTTTTCCGCCTGGTTCAACTGGTTCACGCCGGGCAGCAATCCCCTGGACGGGGGTCTGATCATCGAACACGTCGATGAGGAAATGCCTCTGAATGATGGCTGGCCGGACTACGATCACTACGGTTGCGCCGTCGTGGATGCCGGATATACAAGCGCTCTACCCTGGCCCGGGATCGAATTCACAGAATGGTGGTACCCCTACGAATTCCGCGTCGGGGCGGCTTACAGCGCCGAAGACGGTCAAACAGAATTGACCCCCCTGACCGATCCGAGTTCTGACGGCTATTACGGACCTTCAGGGATCTACATCACCAACATCTCCGCCTCTGGACCCTTGATGACCTTCGATCTGGAGTTTGCCGGTGGCGAACCGGATCTACTCTTCGCCGGCAGTCTGGTCGAAAACGACGGCGGTGATGAAGACGGCTTCCTGGATATGGGCGAGACGGGTGATCTTTACGTTACCCTGAAGAATTCTGGCTCCGGCGAAGCGCTGCAGGTATCCGGAACGCTCTCGAGCAGCGATCCCTATATCACGATCATCGACGCTCAGGCGGATTTCCCCGATATCGGCATCACTTTCACTGCTGAAAACGCCACGCCCTTTCGCCTCGAAATCGATCCGGGCTGTCCCTCCGGCTATGACGCCGAAGCGACGCTGGACCTCACCTGGCAGGGAGGATCGGGCTCGGTCACCATCCCGCTTGAGTTGAGCTGGGACGTCATCTTTGCTGACGACGTCGAAAGCGGAGTGGGGGGGTGGACTCACGGAGTCGCCTACGGTAACTACAACGACCAGTGGCACGTCTCCATTACCCGGAATCATACTCCAGATGGTTTGCAATCCTGGAAGTGCGGCCAGGAAGGCGGCGGTAGCTACGGCACCCTGCTGAATGCTGCTCTGGTCAGTCCCACATTGAGTTTCGACGGTAACGCCCGGGTCTCTTTCTGGCACCGCATGAACTGCGAAGCCACCTGGGACGGCGGCATCATCGAAATGGACATCGCCGGGAGCTGGGTACAGATGGTACCTATGGAAGGGTATCCCGACCTGATCGAACACAGCAGTTCCGGCGGGCCCTTCGCCTACGGTACCCCCTGCTATTCGTCCGATTTCGACTGGACCTACGAACGGGCAGTCATCCCTTACACCGGAACGGACACCCAGGTTCGCTACCGCTTCGGTTCCGATCAGGGAGTCGGTGAAGAAGGGTGGTATCTGGATGATTTCTGTTTCTACCAGGGGCAGACTTTGAGTACGCCTCCGGTGGATGTCACCCTGACACCGCAGAATCCGCCCATCGTCATTCCTTCCGGCGGCGGCCAGTTCCTCTACGACGTGTCGGTTGAAAACACCAGCGGGACAATCCAGACCTTCGATCTCTGGATAGAAGCCACCCTGCCCTCGGGGCAGCCTTATCCCATCCTGCAGCGGTTTGACATTTCGCTGGCGGCCGGGGCGAATATCATCAGAACGGATATCACCCAGACCGTCCCCGCGAACGCTCCGGGCGGCGAATACGCCTACACGGTTTACGTGGGTGACTACAACCTCTCCCAGGTTACCGACGAGGATTCTTTCACCTTCGAGAAAACCGCCGGTGGCGACGGATCGTCATCCGGCGATTGGGCTCTGAGCGACGAATGGCTGGAAGGCTGGGCTGACGCGGAAGTCGGTTCAACGAACATCCCCGATACTTATTCGCTGAGTCAGAACTACCCCAATCCTTTCAACCCGACGACGGCGATTACCTTCGCCCTGCCAGAAGCCGCCAGAGTGGCTCTGGCTGTCTACGACGTCTCCGGCCGCCTGGTGACCGAATTGGTTAACGGAATGCGGCAGGCGGGAGTTCACGAGGTTACCTTCGACGGATCGAACTTAGCATCGGGTATATACATATACCGGCTTGATGCGGGTGGTTACACTGCCAGCGGCAAGATGGTGATGATGAAATAACAAAACAGGGGGCGGCTTCAGGGCCGCCCCTTTTCGTTTACATGCTTTAGCCAACTTAGACCGAGCGCTTTTATACCAATGATGGAGCCACCATGAGACGCCCGATTCTGCTAGCGGTTCTTTCCCTGATCACGCTGATCACAATACTACACATCCCCGCGCAGGCTGATAAATATCATCAGGTCTTTATTCCCAATCCCAGCGAACAGACGATTCTGTCCATGGCCCGCCTTGGTCTGCCTCTGGACGATGCACAACCCGTTAGGGGCGAAGGATTGGAGGTCCCCCTGCGTGAATCGGAGATAGATCTCCTGCGGGCGAACGGCATCTCTTACCGGATTGTGCAGGAAGACCTGGAAAAATACTACAGTGATATCTGTCGCGAAAATCTGCTGCGCATCCCACCCCAAACCGACACCGATCCTGTGCACATGAAGTACGGTTCCTCGGGCGGTTACTATACCTTCGAAGAAATCGTTGCCGACCTGGATTCCATGTTTCTCCTCTATCCTGGTATCTGCGCCGAAAAGGAGATTCTAGGATACGGCTGGGACGGCAATCCGTTTTATCTGGTCAAAATATCCGATAATCCCAACATCGACGAGAACGAACCGGAAGCTCTCCTCGACGCCACCCACCACGCGCGTGAGGTGGGAGGATATACCTCCGTTCTGTATGCCATGTGGTGGCTGCTGGAGAATTACGGCAATGACCCCGAAGCGACTTATCTCGTGGATAACCGTGAGTTGTACTTCGTCCCGGTGGTCAATCCGGATGGTCTGCTCTACAACGAGTTAACGAGTCCCGGGGGTGGAGGTCTGTGGCGTAAAAACCGGCGTGACAATGGCGGCGGCATCTACGGTGTGGACAACGCCCGTAATTATACCTACCAGTGGGGTTATGACAACACCGGATCAAGTCCCAATCCGGGCGCCCTGGCTTACCGCGGTCCCTACGCCGGATCTGAACCGGAAACTCAGGCGATGATGACCCTCATAGAATCGCGTGATATCCATTCATCCCAAACTTTCCACACTTTCGGCGGTTGGTATCTGAGCGCGTATTGCTACGCCGACGTTCCCCCGGAGGCATACGATGTGCACCAGGAATATATGCGCGTCATGGCCAAAGAGAACAACTACGAGTTCGGTTATGCTGGGCAGGTGTTTTACTTCGCCAACGGCACGGGTATGGATTACCAGCTCCACGACCATGAAATCATCTGTTTCTCCCCGGAAACAGGTTGGCACGGTTTCTATTCTCCAATCGAGTACGTCATCCCGGAAGCGGCTGAAAATCTGCGCGCCTGCCTCCATACCGCCTGGACGGCTGGTGGATTCGTCGAGATGACACCGATCTTAGTGTGGTTGATGGATACCTGACGCCGGGGCAGGCTGAAGAATTGGTGGTCACGGTGCAGAACAAAGGCTGGGGAACCTCCGAACCGGCCAGCTTCCAGATCAGTACGGCAGATCCTTATGTGTCCGTGGAACCGGTACAGGTGGAAGTGGATTCCTTAGCGCGGCGCACATTCTTTGACAACTCAGCCGATCCCATCATTGCGACTGTCTCGCCGGAATGCCCCATCGGACATAAAGTTTACTTCACATTTACGTTGGATCAGGGAAGCTTTATCCGTACACAACTCTGCTCCTTATATGTC
>JALGZU010000300.1 GCA_025774735.1 candidate division LCP-89 bacterium
ATCACGGCGCGAACAAACGGAACCAGTACACCACCCCGCCCGCCCGCTGTCAATAACCGCCCCGCCACAGGCGCTGCAGAACCGCCGCGGGCTTGCAGGACAGTCAAACTGTGCGCTACCATGCCCGCAGCCCCCCGCACAGGAGAGCGCCGATGCCAGAAGCCGGACTGCACGACCGCAGCGGTAGATCCTCTTGCGCCTTGTCGTAGGGGCACTCAATGCCGGTAACTCACAATAGCGCAGGACTCGCCCTTCTGGTCGGGGCAGTTTCCGGAGTCATCGTGCTTGGA
Organism: candidate division LCP-89 bacterium; assembly: GCA_025774735.1. The sequence goes on from JALGZU010000300.1 coordinate 291, forward strand.
ATCATCGGCCGCGCGGCGATGGCGGTAGTGGCTTTCGCAATGGGAGTACCGACCAACCTGAGCCTTCGGGGAGTCTTTGAGGTCGTTGTTTTCGGTGGACTTGTGGGCGCCGTCGGGGGTCTACTCCTCCTGCTAGCCAGAAAGATCCTCCCGGCACATCAAATGACGCAAAGTGCGTTAGTTGCTTTGGTACTTCTGGGTGGTTCGATTACATTGGCTCTGTACAGAGGACGCATCTCTTTGGACATCCACACGGCTCTGCCCCTCACGCTGTCGGTGGCCGCCATTGTGTTTGTTGTCTATGGACACGTTACCAACGTTCTACTTGGTCGTCTGGAAGGCCAAGATCACACAAACGTTTGATCCGTTCTGGGCTCGCGGCAATTTGGCAGATTGGATGAGGAGGGGGAACACAGGATACTGGACGAGGAACAAAAGTATCAGGAGGCGACACCGGAATGTACGTAGGCGGAGGAGCAACAGCAGCCACCACTGCCGCAGCGGCAGCAGCGGCAAAACGCCGAATCGAGCAAGAGGAAGAGGAGATGACCAATTACAACCGGGAAGATCTTGAAGGTTGGGAGTTCAAAATTATCCGTGCCAACTCACGGAAGTTCAAGACCGCCGAGGCCGTCCGCCGACTCTGTGCCGAGGAAGCCAGGGCTGGCTGGGAAATGATGGAGAAGTTCTCCGACAGCCGTATTCGCTTCAAGCGGCGCGTGGAGAAGCGGGCAGACGACGCCCATCTGGATATCGACCCCTACCGGACCCACATCGGCATCTCTGAGACCGGCATTGTATTAGTCGTGTTGTCAGTCCTCGCTGCAGTGGCATTAGCCGGGGTTCTCGTAGCGACACTGCTGGGCTTCAGGCCGTGAGACGAAGGCTCGCCCGGCTAGATGAGGAGGGGGCACAAAGGGTGTTGAAGGAGTCTGTTACGAACCCTGTGAGCGTTCCAGAAGAAACTTGGAAACAGCCGCTTCCCTGCCATCCTTGAAAACGGTCCACCAGCTCTCAATCCGGTCCGGCTTAACGAAGACAAGCTTGCTGGCGTGGATGTGTCGATCTTTGGCAGGATCCTCCAGGTTGGTGACGGTGGAGAATATGAACGGCAGCATGTCGCTACTGGCCTTGTCCCTTTCCAGCTTCAGTGTCGGCTGGTTTCCACCCCCGCAATAGTGAGTCATCAAGAGGTCGTCGCCATCGAGATAGTAAATGTTGACCTCTCGTTCGCCTTCCGGGTCCATGATCTCCAGCACAACGGTCCCACCCGCCGAGACATGAAACTCATGCACGACAGGATTCGATTCGCCTCCAATGGTTCCACCCTCGCCACGCCAGAACCCTTCCAGAGTCTTCAAACGTTCCAGGGCATCCCGTTCATCAATCTGGCCATTCTCCGCACTGAGCACCACGCCAATTCCCAACGATCCCGCCAAAATAATCAGAAGAAGGCCAAGCCAGTCTCGCTTCCCGTCACGCATCTCCACCTTCCTTGTTGATCACGGCCCCCCCACCGCCTCATCCCGCAGCGCACTGGCTCACTAACGGTTGCCGTGGTTCGTAATTGAAACGATGCCGCAACACTCAAAGGAGTCTGGTGCGTTTGGATAGGTACTCGTGATGCAGAGGGAAGCCACCTCGCCGTCCGGGATGTCCAGCATCAGTGCGATGATGTCCTGGCGATTGCCGTCCATCGTTTCGCATTGACCATCCGAGGGCATGTTGAACCTTAGAGTGGCAACACCCCCGCCGGTGACCGTGCGGTCCTCGAAGGATTCCCAGATTCCGTCATCGGTGAACTCATCACACCCCGGCTCCGCCCGCGGAATCGGCAACACGATGTCACCTGTACCGGGGGAGGAAAGCCGAGAGATAAAGACAGGGGTCATCAGGCCGGGATCAATGGAACTCCCGGAGATCGAATCGATCAGGGTGACCCTGATGGAAAGAGAGTTCCCTCGGGACTGGAGGTTCAAGGAGGAGGGGCTGACCTCGCAAGTACCAACAATCACGATTTCGTCCACCAGGCCGTTACAGTTATTGTCGATCCCGTCAAAGATTTCTTGCGCGTCAGGGTGAATCGAAGCGTCGGAATCGTTGCAGTCTCCTTCGAAATCGGCAAACCCGTCGCCGTCCACGTCTTCGGCAATCCCGTCGCAGTTCTCGTCCCTCGTGTTGCCTCTGATTTCCAGTGCCCCGGGATAGATCCCGGGATCAGAATCGTCACAATCGGGCAAGGCCCCACCGGGGCAACCGGGGGATCCGGGATAACCGAAACCGTCCCCATCCGCATCGTCACAGACGGACGGGAAGGAATCTGGATAGAGGATGATGAAGATGTCCTCGGAGGTCCCGTTCAAGACCGCGAGGTCGTCGTGTCCGTCGTTGTCGAAATCTCCCGCCGTGGCAAATATGGGCCCGTCTCCTTCGATCAGGGGCCAATCCGGCTGTAGGACAAACGATCCATCTCCCACTCCCAGCAACAATTGCAGCCTGTTTTGGTAAAAAAGGGAAATGGCAAGATCAAGGGTCCCGTTTGAATCAAGATCGGAAACTGCGAAGTGTTGCGGGTTGCTCCCGGTTGGGGATCGGATCCCGGGCAGAAACGAACCGTCTCCTACCCCCAGCCGGATGGAGATATCAGCCCATCCCCCCCCAAAGAGAAAGGCCAGATCCAGGACACCGTCGTCATTGAAATCCTCGATGTTTACCTGGGTGGTCTGGTGTTCGATCGGAATCCGAACCTCCGGTTGAAAACCGCCGTCCCCGATTCCGATAAGCAGGGAAAGATCATAAGGATCAAAGGAGTAGCGATTGAGGGTCAGAAGGTCCTGGTGGCCGTCGGAATCGAAGTCGGCGACTTTGACCCGGCTGGGATATTCACCGACGTTGTACCGGTTGAAAGGAATGCACAATGGACAACCTTCCAGGGTGTCGAATGTTCCGTCCCCGTAGCCGAAAAAGATCGCGACGGCATTGACCTGCCCGTTTGCGGTGACCACATCGAAATTTCCGTCCTCGTCGAAGTCGCCGACGGCGACATCCACGGGGTCGCCGACTCCATCGTACATGTAACGGGTTTCCGCCCCGAACGTACCGTTCCCGTTTCCAAGAACGACCGAGAAATCCCTCTCACTGGGATTTCCGGTGAGCAGGTCAAGATTACCGTCGCGGTCGAGATCGTGAATGGCGACCGTCTCGGATCCTGTTCCGATATGGAACCGGATTGCGGGAGAAAAGGTTCCGTCGCCGTTACCAAGCAACAGGGAAAAACCGGTGGACCAGGAATGCACCGCAACCAGGTCGAGGTTGCCGTCGTTGTCCAGATCTGCGGTCGCCAGGAAGGTGGCAAGTTCTCCGAGCGGATAGGTAACGGGAAACGCCAAGGGGATGGATAAAGCAGCGACAAAACAGGGCGCCAGGAGACAGATCATCGCTTTCCTGAGGCCGTGTGAAAAGGACCACCGGGAAATCATGATGCACCTCCCTGATTGTAGATTTGCCTTAAATTATAACACATACCCGCAAGGGAAAATCCTTTATTGTGTTTTAGATTTGGTCCTGACCAATTGCTTCCCGTTCACCTTTGCGTCCGCTCCATGGAATTGAAAACCCCGCCAGCGACGGGGCCGTGAACCCAAGACGTGCGGTGGATCTTTCACCTGGACTCGTTGGGATTCAGTTCATTATCGAAAGGTATAC
>JALGZU010000301.1 GCA_025774735.1 candidate division LCP-89 bacterium
TCATCTTTTAAAAACGTAGGGCGGGGGTGCTTCCCCCGCCACGTACCTACCCCCACCCATAAATGAGAATTCCCCTAACTATTCCTTGTTTTATAAATCTGAACGGTTTATTTTTAACGCGCTGGATCCTCGCATCTTCGGTTCTTCCGGACACTATCAGTAGCAATAAACCGAATCATTCAAGGAGGATAGCTCATGATCAGACCTTCAAAAACAATCTGGCTTGGCCTCGCCCTGCCCCTGGTGATTCTTCTGTTGCCAGGTAGCGGTTGGACCTGCTCCGCCGGCCCTCCCGACGGCATGGCCAATGATCCCCCCGCCAACGAAAACTGTACTCAGTGCCACAGTACTTATGGATTGAACCAGGGTACTGGCACCCTCGAACTGATAGGATTACCCCAGGCTTACACTCCGGAGATGACCTATCAGCTCACCGTCACGTTGACCGATATCGGTCAGATCCGCTGGGGCTTCGAACTGACTTCTATCCTGGAAAACGGAGACCAGGGGGGCGAACTCAACTTCGTCGATACCAACGTGCAGCTCTCTCAGGGGCCGGGCACAGCGCGGGATTATCTGAAACAGACCTCGGCCGGCTCCTTCCCCGGACAGATAGGTTCCGCCACCTGGGATATCGAATGGACCGCGCCGGGAGTGGGACAGGGTGAAGTCGGGTTCTTCATGACCGGAAACGGAGCCAACAACAACGGATCCACCACCGGAGACTTCATCTACGCCGTCAACTACGTGGTGACTGAGGGGCAGGTGGGCGTGCATCCGGAAACCGGGTTGCAGCCCGTCACCCATCTCCTCGTCGAAACCTATCCCAATCCATTCAACCCGGCGACCGAATTGTCCTTCTCGCTGCCGGCGTCAGCGGATGTGCGCCTGGAGGTTTTCGATACCTCCGGGGACCTCGTCACTACCCTGGTGGACGACTTCAGGACGGCGGGAGTGCATACGGCGAGCTTCGACGCTTCGGGATTGGCTTCCGGACTCTACCTCTACCGCCTGAGCGCGGGCGATCTCAACGCCGCGGGCAAACTCGTCCTGCTGAAATGATCTCTGCCGGACGCTAAACCAACTGCAAGAAAAAAGGGCGATCCCGGTTCATCGGGGCCGCCCTTTCTGTTTTATAGACTGACTGCGCGGCTATTCTGCCGCTTCTTTCTTTCGCCAACTCTCGAACGTGTAGTAGATCACGGGAATCAGAAAGAGGGTGAACAGGGTGGAGGTGATCAGGCCGCCGATGGCCGAAATGGCCATGGGAGCCCGGGTTTCGCCGCCCGACCCGATGCCCAACGCCAGCGGCAGCATGCCCAGGGCCGTGGCCAGGTTGATCATGACGATGGGGCGCAGCCGCGTGGGCGACGCTTTCAGCACCGCCTCCTTCAGGCTGAGCTTCTCCTCCCTGCGGAGGAATTCGGTGTAGTCTATCAGCAGAATTCCGTTATTCACCACGATTCCCACGAGCATGATGATCGCCATCAACGAGAAGATGGAGATCGAATTGCCGGTCAGGAAGAGCGCGTACAGCACCCCGATCAGGCCCAGCGGCAGCGTCATCATGATGGTGAAGGGGTGCACGTAGGACTCCATGATCGCCGCCAGCAGCATGTACACGAGGATGATCGCCAGCAGGAGGGCCCGGGCCAGCTCCGCGAACGACTCCGCCATCGCCTCCGACTCACCTCCGAACCGCACCGTGTAGGCTTCGGGGATGTCCATCAATGCGAACTTCTCTTCCAGTTGAGTCTGAACCTGGCCCACGGTCGTGCCGGTCAGTTCCGCCGATACGGTGACCATGCGTTCTTTGTTCTTGCGCAGGATTTGCGCCGGCCCTTCGGCGAATTCGATATCGGCGATATTGGCGATCTTCTGCGGTCCCTCTTCCGTGGACAGGGCGAAATCCGGCACCGCTTCTATCTGCTGCAGGTCGGCTTCCTGCAGCTTGACCCGCACGTCGTATTCCCGGTCTCCCTCGCGGAACTTGGTGACCTTCTGCCCTTCGATCATGGTCCGCATGCTCATCCCCACCTCGGCCACGCTCAGACTCTGATCTGCCAGGAGCTCCCGGCGGGGATTGATGCTCAGCTCCGGCTTGCCGACTCTCCAGGAGCTGCGCGGATCGATGACGCCCCGCACGGTGGCAGCGCTGTCAACGATCTGGGCGGCCAGGATCGACAGGACGTCGGTGTCCGGCCCTACGACTTCAATGGTCAGGTCGGCCTCGCCACCTCCGCCGAACATTTGTCCCGGCTGCAACAGGATCTGCGCGGCCGGGATGTCGATCAGGTGGGGTCTGAGATCATCAATAATTTCGAAGACGGAGCGCACGCGCGGCGGCTTCTCCTTCAACTGCACGACCACCACACCCAGGTGGACGCCTTCGTTGACTCCGAACCCCCCCGATTCGTTGGTCCCGACTTCGCTGAAGACGGTTTCGATTTCGGGAATTTTGGCGACTTCAGACTCGATGCGCTTGAGCACCCGGTCTGTTTCGCCCATGGTCGCACCGGCGGGCATTTCAACGGAAACGGCGAAGTTCCCGGCGTCGGATCTGGGGAAGAACTCCGATCCGATGAAGAGTCCGGCAATGACCAGGCTGCTGAGGAACATGAGTGATACCAGGCCGAACAGGACCATCCGGTGGGCCAGGAAAAACTGCAGACCCTTATGGTAGGAACGGGCCAACTCTTCATACATGCGGTCCCAGGCGGTGAAAATCTTCTTCAACATGCCGGAGCGGGTGATGATCGCCACCAGCGCCAGGAAACCGATCAGGATAAAGAGCACCTGCCAGCCCAGTGCCAGCAGCACCAAGAGGCCCGTCACGATTCCCGCCAGTAGGTACACCAGCCGGCTCATCTTATAGGCCGCCATCATGGGTGTGAGTGTGAAGGAGACCAGCAGTGAGAAGAGCGTCGCGAAGGAGACCGTCAGTCCGAACTGTTTGAAGAATTGCCCCACGATCCCCGACATGAAGGCGATCGGCGTGAACACCACCACGTTGGTCAGCGTCGCCGCCGCCACCGCGATGGCGATCTCCCGGGTTCCGATTGATGATGCCTCCTTCAGGGACTTGCCCATCTTCTGGTAGCGTTCGATGTTCTCCAGCACCACGATGGAGTTGGTCACCAGGATCCCCACCGAAATCGCCAGGGCCATCAGCGACATCATGTTCAGCGTGAAGTCGGCGAACATCAGCAGCGTGAAGGTGGAGACGATCGATACGGGCATGGCGATGGCCGCGATAACCGTCCCCTTCCAGGAATGGAGGAAGAGAAACAACACCAGCGCCGTCAGCAGAATCCCGATGATCAGGTTGCTCCAGACGTCATCGACCGAATTCTTGATGAAATCGGTCATGTCCCGGGCGATGGAGATCTGAACGTCGGAGGGCAGGCTGCTCTCCAGTTTCGCCAGTTCCCGCTTAACCTTGGCGCCGACCTGAACCGAATTGGCGTCGGAACGCTTGATCAGCGACAGCCCCACTGACGAGACGCCGTTCAGACGAGCCAGTTCGCGCTGTTCGGCGAAAGTGTCTTCGACCGTGGCGATGTCCGCCAGCCGCACCGGTCCCCCGTTTTTCGACATGGGCAGGTAGAGATTCTGGATCTCCTCGATGGTTTCAAATTCGCCCTTGACCCGGATGGAGTACTCCTTCCGGTCTGCGGTGATGCGGCCTGAAGGGAGGTTCAGGTTTTCCTGGGACAGCGCTTGCACCACCTGCAGAATGGATAAATCCCGCGCCTGCAGCTTTCTGCGGTCCACGGCCACGTGAATCTCCCGCTCCTTCCCGCCCACGATCTCAACGCTGGCTAAACCGTCGATGCGGGTGAGCTGGGTTTTGATCTCTTCGTCGGTCAGAACGTACAACTGATCCAGCGCGCGGGGGCTGGAAACGGCCAGGTTCATGATGGGGATGGCGCCGATATCGAACTTCTGAATTTCAGGATCGAAGGCATCTTCGGGCAGGTCGCTGCGGATGGCG
>JALGZU010000302.1 GCA_025774735.1 candidate division LCP-89 bacterium
CGGCCCTGTCGGTGACGATTTCACCGCAGAATCCGCCGATCCAGGTTCCGGCAGGCGGCGGCAGCTATTTCTATGATATTTCCCTCGAAAATACCGGATCGTCACCGCTGACCTTCGACGGGTGGATCATGATCATCCTGCCGGACAGCTCGACCTTCGGTCCTGTGATCTTACGTGAGAGTATAACGCTCCCCGCGGGAGGATCAATTGTCCGCACCGATCTGCAGCAATCCATCCCCGCAGGTGCTCCCGCCGGTGTGTACAGCATGGTTCTCTTTGCTGGATCCTATCCCGGTTCCGTTATCACGTCCGACAGTTTCCCCTTTGAGAAACTATCCGGCGCCAGTTTCTACGGAGTGGATCCAGGTCTCAGTCTTGAGAATCCCGGGCTGGCCGAATCAGAGCTCCTGTCAGCTTATCCGAATCCGTTCAATCCGGGGACCGGCTTGTCCTTGAATCTGCCGAAGGCAGCCGACGTAAATCTGACCGTTTACGACGCACGTGGCCGCAGAATTTCGACGCTCCTTTCGGGCAGGCTCGATGCCGGCAATCACCAGGTGACTTTCGACGGTTCACAGGTTGCCACGGGAGTGTATTTCGCCAGACTGCAGGCGGGCGCTTACCAGGCAACCTTGAAGCTCCTGCTTCTGAAGTGAATCAGGGGGGATTGAGCCTTTTTTCTCAGGCGGTGGGAGAAGAGGTTTCACAAATTCTGGATTGACGGTGCCGGCTCTAACCATTTGTCCCGCAGAGATTCCCCAGGTGTAACTGCAGAGTCTCCCGTTCCCGGATCAACGCCGCCATGTCCAATGCGTCCAGGTCCAGGTGGGAGGATACCCCCAGAATCTGCCGCCGGCCCTCGATTTCTGCAGCGAAGAGATCCCTCGCTAACTGGTTCTCAGCATGAATCGTGGACAACCTGCGGGTCAGATCATCGACAGCCTGTTGCTCGGTCTCCAGCTCTTGCCTCAACTGCTCCTCGACCCGGCGCATCTCCTCCACGTTGTTACGGTAGGACTTAAGGATCAATTCCGACGACCGGAGTACTTCCGTGATCTCGTCCAGGTCCACGTCCCCCAGCGTGATCTTCCTCAGAACCTCTGTCAGAGCGAGTTTCTCCATCGAACCCTCCAGTTTGTTTGTAACAATCTCAACGGATAAAATACTTGATCATTTTCTCTAATCTTTCCCTCCGGATCGGTTGAAAAAAAATTAAATGATTCCAGAAAGAATTTTGTATGTATTTTAATTTAAAGTGTTTACAAAAAGGAACTTTTTATTTTATTCCTTGACTTATTAAAATTAATGTATTATATTAATTATCAAATCACGGACTTTCGTCAACCCTACCCCCCAGGGGTTGACGCTTTCGCCCCACTGCTGTTCCCCCCAAGGCAGTGGGGCTTTATTTCTCTATTCCATTTCGTCGATGTCTTGAATTTCGATGCGGTAGGAGAACGGCACGGCTTCATAAGGGCTGATGCGAATAAAGACGGGGGGGAGCGGGATATAATCACGGATTGGGCTTGGATAGGTGCCCCGATATACGGGGCAGCGGTAATTCAGGTAACAGTTGTCTTCGGTGCATTTGGGCCACTGGTCAATCCGGAGGCGGCACGGGGTAAAACCATTGGAGACGGTTTTGGCTGGCGGGGCAAACATGGAAATATCCTCAATATGAAGTATACATACAACATTATATATATAATATACAACATAAATCACCATAGAGTCAACAATTATTTACATTTTTTTGGAGAAACCTCTTGACTTATGCGAAATTCTTGTTTATATTATGCGGGTGATCGTGGCGAATCTTCTTAATAATCGGAGTGAATTAGCATGGACATCGGCCCTTATATCCGCGACGCCAGGCGGCGCTCCCAGCTGAGTCAAGAGGAACTAGCGGCACAGGCCGGCATCAACCGCACCTACCTCTCTCAGCTCGAGAACGGTCGCAGCAGTCCCACCCTCGAAGTCCTGAACCGCATCGCCCTCGCCCTGGGAGTGAGGCCGGCGGCTTTGATCCCGGAAGCTTCCGCCGCCCGTGAATCCGCCCCGCATTATGAAATCCAGGGCGACGAGGTCTCTTATCAGGGGCTTCAGGAACTGCTGGAGGACGAGCGGACCCGCCTGTTGATGAAACCCACCGACGAAGAGATCGAGATGCTGAGGGGCATCCGTTTTTTGAACCGCTTCAGCCCATCCAAAGAGCTCTTCATCGAAATCCTGCTGGACTACCGCCGCCGGGAAGATTCTGATGAGGACGGGGACACGAGTGCCGGGTAGGCGAGATGAACTTCCTGGATGAAATCTCGTCCCGGTTCGACGTCCCCTACTGCTTTGCTCCATTACCCGAAAATTGTCGTGCCTACCTCCTGGACGGTGTGGCCATTCTGAACGACGCCCTGACGCCGGAACAGACTCACTGGTCCTATTGCCATGAAGTCGCCCACTTCCTCCTGAACCACCACCGGAATCCTCCCTCCACCGATGCGGAGGAGCGCGAGCAGGAATCGGACGCCAACCAGCTCGCCGCCGAGATCATGCTGCCGCCCGAAAAGTTTAAACCCGCCTCATCCGACACCCTGAAAAACCTGAAACGACAGTTCCCCCACGCCAGCCATGAAGTCATCGCCCGTCGGCGGCTGAGTTTCCGGCTCGGCCTGCTGACCATCATCGACGATGGGCGTATCACCACGAGACTTGCTCCAGATGGCTGGAATCGTCCGAAGCAGCTATTCCCGCTGGAGTCCGAGGCTTTGAAAACTTGTATGACAGAGAAGGATGAGGTGGATTTGGACCGAGATGGCAGATGCGTCGAGGCGACGTATGTCGATGAGGGCCGGGGGGTGATCCGCGTCATTCTCTTCATGGAAGGTGACGAGTAATCCCGGCGAATAAATTCACCCTCTGAATCCGCTGCACCCCATGTTTTCTCCTCCAATTTTTTCTTTGCTTGACTTGTGCGTACATTTTTTGTATATTATAGGATGAATATAACTTTAAGTTAATTTAATCCTACATTGAAGGAGTGGCTATGAACCTGCTAAAATTGTTCGCGATTTTGACTTCGTTGTGTCTTTTAAGCGGGATTTCCCTGACGTCCAACGCCTCCGAAATGTACCATCTTGTTCTGATTCCTCAGCCGAATACTGAGATCATCGAGACGATGGCCCGGCTCGGTCTTCCGCTGGACGATGCCCGTGAAGTCCCGGGTGGATTGGAAATACCCCTTGAAGTGGGCGAAATCACGCTCCTCGAAAGCCGGGGTATCGGCTATCGAGTCATTCAGGAAGATCTGGAGAGCTATTACGGCAAAATCTGCGAAGAGAGCCTCAAGATGCTCCCGTCGCAGACCGACGAAGACCCGGTTCACATGAAGTACGGGTCGATGGGTGGGTTCTACAATTTCGAAGAGATCGTGGCCGACCTCGATTCCATGCACATGCTCTACCCGGATATCTGCGCTGAGAAAGTGATTTTAGGCTATGGCTGGGAAAACAATCCTATTTACATGGTGAAGATATCCGACAACGTGGGCATCAACGAGGACGAACCGGAAGGCCACTTCGACGCCCTCCATCACGCCCGCGAACCTGGCAGCTATACCTGCATGATCTACGCCATGTGGAATCTGCTGGAAAATTACGGTACCGACCCTGAGATGACCTATCTGGTGGATAACCGTGAACTCTATTTCGTTCCCGTGGTTAATGTCGATGGATTTCTGTACAACATCCTGACCAACCCCGGAGGCGGAGGCATGTGGCGCAAAAACCGCCGCGATAACGGAGGGGGAATTTACGGAGTCGATCTGAACCGCAATTATTCTTATCAGTGGGGATACGACAACATCGGATCGAGTCCGGAGCCCAGCTCGTCGACCTACCGGGGCCCGGATCCGGCTTCCGAACCAGAAACCCAGGCTATGATGACCCATCTCGGCGAACACAGCGTCACGACCGCTATGACGATCCACACGGCCGCAGGGAATGGGTACGATATCGGGACCTGCTACCAGATCATGTACGCGTCGAATGGTCGTACCCAGGACTGGCAACTGCATACCCACGATATCATTAACGTCGAACCGGAAGTCGGCGGGTACGGCTTCTGGCCGCCTGTCTCCGAGATTTTCCCTGAAGCCAGGGAGATCCAGGACTGTTTCATGAACCAGTTCTGGTGCGCCGGCGGACAGGTGCTCTATTCTTCCGTCCGGGTCGTGGATGGCTACCTGACGCCCGGCGAGACCGACGAGATCGTGGTGACCGTCTTCAACCGCGGCTGGGGCACCTCAGAAGCCGTCGAATTCGAGCTGGCCACGTCGGATCCCTATATCACCCTGTCCACGGCGACGGCGACCACACTTCCCATCCCACGACGGGAAACCGCCGATAACGCCTCCAATCCGATCATCGCCGATATCGATCCGGCCTGCCCTATCGGTCACCAGGCCGATTTTACCCTGATCATCAACCAGGGCGGCTATATAAGAACCGAAGAGTTCACCATGACGGTGGGGACGCCGACAGTCTTCTTCGAGGACGACATGGAGAGCGGCATCGGCGGGTGGATTCACGAAGAGGTCACGCCCGGCTGGATCGACCAGTGGCATCAGTCCACGATGAACAGTCATTCACCCACCCACGCCTGGAAGTTCGGTGACGTCGGCGGCGGTAACTACGCCAATCTCGCCGACGGAGGATTGATCTCTCCGGTGATCGCCATTGGCAGCGGCCTGGAACTTAAATTCTGGTCCTGGATTGACGCCGAAGCGTCGGGCGCCTATCCCGATTCCGCCTACGACGGCGGCACGGTGGAAATATCCGCAGCGGGAGGCCCCTGGACAACGCTCCCAATGGATGGCTACACCCACCACATCCGCGCCGAAGCGGGAGGGGGCAATCCCTACACCGGTCCCTTCGATCCGGGCACTCCGGTCTTTTCTGGCAACAGTGGCGGTTGGGTGGAACAGATCGCCGATCTGTCGGCGTATTCGGGAGACATCCAGCTGCGCTTCCGTTTCGGCTCCGACGGCGGAGGCTCTGAAATCGGCTGGTACGTCGACGACGTGCAGGTAACCGGTTTCCCGAGCGGTGCCACGCCGGCCGTCGCGGTTACCCTGATCCCCTACGGCACGCCCATTCAGATCCCGGCTACCGGCGGCAGCTTTGACTTCAATATCATGGTGACCAACAATGAGGTCACTCCCGTCACCTTCAGCATCTGGACGGACGTCACTCTGCCCAACAGCAGTATCTACGGACCCGTCATCGGACCGATCGAACTGACCCCGCCCGGAGGCGCCTCCATCGAACGCGACCGGACACAGGCGGTTCCGGCCGGTGCTCCGACGGGAATGTACACCTACAACGCCTACGTGGGTGACAACCTGGGCAATGTCTGGGACGAAGACCACTTTGACTTCGAAAAGCTGGCCACCGGCGACGGTGAGGTGATCGGCGACTGGGCGAGCTACGGTGAAGAGTTTGATCTAACGGCCGCTGAAACGAATACTGCGATCCCGGAAGAATTCGTGTTCTCCGGCGTTTACCCCAATCCCTTCAATCCATCTACGACGATCTCCTTCGCCCTGCCCGAAGCCGCAAAGGTCAACCTGTCCATCTACGACGTCTCCGGCCGATTGGTGGCGGAACTGGTTGACGGGATGAGGCAGGCCAGCACCCACGAGGTCACCTTCGACGGATCGAGCCTGGCGTCGGGGATTTACATCTATAACTTGACCGCTGGCAATTACACAGCCAGTGGCAAAATGGTGCTGATGAAGTAACCGATATGGGGGCGGCTCAAACGCCGCCCCCTATCTATTCATCGTGGAGGATGCGATGTGTAGAACCAGTATTGCTTTGATCTGGAGCCTGTTGCTGTCCTCGTTAGCTCTGGCTCAGCCGGACACTCTGTGGACTAAGACTTTCGGTGGAGCGCAGAACGAACAAGGCCACTGTGTCCAACAGACTAGTGAAGGTGGGTATATCATCGCAGGTTGGACCACTTCTTACGGCGCTGGTTATTATGATGTCTATTTAATCAAGACCGACGCTTCAGGGATAGAACAATGGACTCAGACTTTCGGCGGAAGTTCTACTGATCAGAGCTACAGTGTGCAGCAGACTAACGATGGCGGGTATATCGTTGTCGGAAATACCGTTTCTTATGGCGTT
>JALGZU010000303.1 GCA_025774735.1 candidate division LCP-89 bacterium
AGAGCAATGACAGGGAGGTGAAAACGACTCCGGTGCATCTTCCCCAGTTCCTGCAGGGCATTCAAAGGATCGGAAACGATGATGTACCTGGCACCCGGAATGGTTTTAGCCTGTGCATACCACTCCTCAGACACCACCGCGGCATGAGCACCTCGAATGAAGCTGTCAGCGACGTAATCGTGGCCGTCCAGCTCATCTCCCTTCAACGCCCAGAACAGATCCCCTTTTTTCATCCGGCGAGTGTCAATCACTGACGAACCCAACAATCCACTCATGGTTGCAGGATCCAGCCTGCAGGAGATAAGCCCGGGAAGTTCCTCGAAAAAGAGACTCATCGCTTCCTTTCGATGAGGTACTTCAAGACTTCCGCCCGATCGTCAAAGGGATACTTTACTCCGGCGATTTCCTGGTAAGTTTCATGTCCCTTCCCAGCCACGAGCAGCGTCCCATTTTCGGGCATATGGTGTAATGCCGTGGAGATAGCGTGCCGCCGATCGAGAATCGTCATCGCATGCTGCGGTTTCTCGAGTCCGGAGAGGATGTCCGACATGATCGATGCGGGGCGTTCGCTGCGGGGATTATCCGAAGTGATGTACACTTTATCGGCGTATTTTTCAGCTACTCGACCCATTAGCGGCCTCTTTGTCCGGTCGCGGTTGCCTCCGCAACCGAAGACGACGTAGAGGATTCCGGGACAGATGCCTTTCAGTTCTTTGAGCACCGATTCCAGTGCCTGAGGAGTGTGAGCATAATCGATGAAAGCCCAGCGGTCAACCAGGTCGATGCGCTCCAATCGTCCCTTCACACCTTTGAATTGACTCACCGCTGAAACGAACTGATCCTGAGGCAGTTTCAGGGCTTCAGCGACTGACAATGCGCAGAGGAGGTTATAGGCATTAAAGCGGCCCAGAAGCGGTGATGACAGGCTTACCTCGCTGCGCGGAGTTTTCGCGGTAAGGCGAATCCCTGTCTGAGAAAGATCGAGTTCAGTCGCCAGCACATCGGCCGGAGATTCGAGTGAATAGGTAAGAACGGGAGACCTGGCTAAATCAATCAGTCTTCGACCGAACGGATCGTCGATATTGATGACCGAAGTCCCAACGGCATAGTCCATGAAGAGAGATGCTTTTGCGGAAAAATAGGTTTCCAGATCCCCGTGGAAGTCCAGATGATCCTGTGTTAAATTGGTAAAAACTGCCACCTTGAACTGCATTCCGAGCACGCGGTGCAATGCCAGTGCATGGGATGAAACTTCCATGGCAACGGCGCGGCAGCGTTCATCTCTCATCCTGGTCAGGAGCTCGTAGATGTCCGGAGCTTCAGGAGTCGTACGTTCTTGTTTGAAGGAGGTGTTTTCGATGCGCCCGCCCAGGGTTCCCAATGTTCCGCTCGTTCCCAGGACCCTGGTGAACACTTCGCCGAGCAACTCTACGGTGGTGGTCTTACCATTGGTTCCTGTGACAGCCACCAGGTCCATCTGTCGGTCCGCATGTCCGGCTAACTCACCGGCAATCTGAGCGAGTGCTTTCCTGGTATCCGGTACGATTAAATGCGGCTTTCCGGCCGCTTCAGCCGCCGGTTCAGATATTACAACCGCAACCGCTCCGCGCTCCAGAGCCTGACCGATGAACTGCCGCCCATCCGTTTTGAATCCCTGAACCGCCACGAACAGGCTGCCTGCTTGTACCTGCCTTGAATCATAATCCACCCTGAGGACATCGGGATCGCCCTGACCACCAGCCGATGCTTCGGGTATCAGTGCAGCCAATTGTGAGAGTTTCAAGGAAAAATCCTCAGGGTTTCGCGGTCAATTCACAGCTCGTACATTTTTCCATGGGAGTTCCCGGCTTTGGAGACTGCCTCATAATCCAGCCGCTTCCCTTAATTTTCACATTTATCCCATGCGAAGACAGAAGACGCACGGCTTCCCGCAACGAAATCCCCTTCAGATCCGGAATGACATCGAGAGAAGGATTCTCATCGGGTATTTCATCACTCGGACTCTTCGAGACGCTGGAGAACAACGGACCGCGCAGCCAGCTAAAATCACCAGTTTTGCCGCTGGTTCCCGGAGTGCCCATGATACTTCCAGCCGCGGCCAATTCGACCGACCGAGCGTTGCGGACCTGACGCATCGCATCCGCAGGATATAGCCTTTCAATCACCCGCTTGAAAACAGGTGCGGCAACCTGCGACCCAAAGTGCGGTCCCTGCGGTTCGCAGACGGTGACGATCAACAGTCGATCGGTTTTATCCCGATCCAAAAAGCCCACGAAGGTAGCAATGAACCGATCTTTATAATACCCCCCTTCGACCAGGTTCGGGATTTGTGCCGTGCCGGTCTTTCCTGCGATCCGCAAGCCTTCGACAGCTGCATTGTTCCCCGTGCCGTGTTCCACGCACAGTACGAGGATATCCTTCAGAGTCGAAGCGGTCCGCGGCTCCATTACGCGCCGGACTTCCCGGGGTGGAAACGCTTTGTGATACCCCTTTGCGTCCGTGATATCCAGGACGAGACGCGGCTCCATCAGAATGCCGTCGTTGGCGATGGCGGCGAAAGCCATTGCCACATGGAGCATATTCCCGGCGATTCCCTGCCCAATGGCGATGTTCGCCCGGTCGATATCCTGCCAGTCATCGTAGGGACGTAACTTTGCGGAAACCTCTCCTGGAAATTCGACACCCGTCAGGGATCCAAAACCGTACCGCAATGCATACCGGTAGAGTTCACGCGAGCCGAGCTTTTCGACCACTTTCGCCATGCCAATGTTACTCGAATTAACGAGGACATCCTCAAAGGAGAGCCAGCCATGTTTATGGACATCGCGAAGTGTCCTTCTTCCGATGCGATACGCTCCTTGTTCACAATAGATACTGTCGGATGAGGTCATCACTTTCTTGTCCAGAACGGCTGCAGCACCTACAATTTTAAAAACGGATCCCGGCTCGAAGAGGTCGGTAAGAGGCCGGAGCTTGTGATGACGCGCTGAACCTTTTTCGGGCCGCAGGGGATCGAAATCCGGAACGTTGCTGATAGCTAAGATCTCTCCCGTTCTGGGATTCAGGAGAATGCCGCCAGCCCACTTCGCCTTAAAATTAGCCTGTGCACGCTGCAACTCATGGTGGAGCACTTCCTGCGCCACGTGATCTATCGATAGCCGGACCGTACCGCCATCCCGGGGCCTTGCGTAACTGCGCAAGGGATCCCAAATGCTCCCCCCGCGAGCATTTCGCTGATGGATTTCCCAACCTTTCTCGCCTTTTAGGGCCTCGTCACAGTAAACTTCCAACCCAGCGATACCCCGGCCGTCAACGTCGGTAAATCCGAGTAACTGAGCGGTGGAACGGTGATAGGGATAAAACCGCCCGGCGCTCTTTTCTAAGTGCAATCCATCGAGTGCCAGGGTTTGAAGTCGTTCCGCCTGATCCGACGTCAATCTCCATTCCAAGTATACAAATTTCGAAGGCGTCTGCAACCGATTACGGTAGTGGCTTGTAGGCCGGTTAGTAAATCCCGCCAATTCCTGGCAAAGCTTGCGACTGTTGTTCAGCTGGTTCGGTCGGACTCCAAGCGTGTAAAACTGGGGTAAATCCATAGCTAATTCCTGGCCGCTGCGATCGAGTATGGTTCCCCGCCTTGATTCCAGCTTTACCTTACGGATCTGTTGCTTGCGAGCTAATTGAGAGAAAGCTTTCCCCTCGAGGATTTGCAGTTGAAACAGTCGTCCTCCCATCAGAAGAAAGAGCAGAAATATGCCCAACGCCAGCAGACGCAGCCGCCCCAGACGGCGTACTGATGTCCGCTGTCGATTCTGTTTGCGATCTTTCTTCTTTTTCAAGATTTCTCCCGCCGTTCCTACTTGGACGATTTCTGTCGAAAAGCCAGGAATTCAGCCCCTAAGGGGGTGATGACTGTGGGTTGTTTAGAGGCCGGACGCATGCCCAGCTTTTGACGTGCCAGCGGTTCGATGCGTGGATAGGATGA
>JALGZU010000304.1 GCA_025774735.1 candidate division LCP-89 bacterium
ATGTAAATATAATGCATCGCCTTCGATATTTATTTTTCCAAACTTAAATCAGCATTTATAAGTGTGGATTCAAGTTTGGGGCTGACACTTACGATACGGGGGGAGCCGTATGAGAAGACTGCTATGGTTTTTTTTCATGTGCGATGTTATCCTGGCGATCAGCGTGGCCGCAACATTCGGGGCGGTCAAGCTGGTCCCGTCCGAATATGCGACGATCCAGGAAGCAATCGACGCCGCAGCGGATGACGATACGGTACTGGTCGACGAGGGAACCTATTTTGAGAGAATAGACTTCTCAGGGAATGATATCGTCGTGACCAGCCAGTATCTGTTCACAGGCGATTCTGCCACGATTGTCAATACAGTGATTGATGCTGACCACGGCGGCAGTTGTGTCACCATGACCACCGGTGAAACCGAAGCTGCCGTTTTGATGGGATTCACTCTTCAGAACGGCACCGGCAGCCTCTACGAACCGGCATATGGGAGCTTCTATGTCGGTGGCGGCGTGTACCTCATCGGCTCCTCCCCCCTAATTCAGAACAACGTCATCAAGGATAACGTCACCCCTGACGGCGGCGGAGGGATTTTCAGCGATGGGGGCGTTCCCTTTATCCAGTATAACACCATCGTTGAGAACGAGACCGCAGCCAGTTCCGGCTGCGGAGCCGGTATCCTGATCAAAAACGCAGATGGCGGTGAGATTGCACATAACTACATCCAGTTCAACCAGGCTCTGCACGGCGGTGGGATCGCCGTCAAAAACTCTTCTCCCTATATTACCCGTAACGTCATCACCGATAATGTGGGAATCACCGAAGCCGGAGGCATCTGGATTTACGATGGAGCGACTCCTTCGATCGTTAACAACACCATTTCAGGCAATTCCGCACCGGCGGAATACGGTGGGGGAGTTCTGGTGCAGGATGGCTCTGCGCCGGTTTTCATGAACAACATCATATCTTTCACCGAGAGCGGCGGCGGATTTATCGTTATCGGCGACTGCACTCCTGAGTTGTCGTACAATCTCTGCTTCGAGAACTCCGGTGGAGATTACATTAACTGCGGTCCGGGGATCGGAGCGATAACCGGCGATCCCGCTTATGTCGGAGGCGATCCTCACGACTATCATCTGACGGAAAGTTCCGCCGCCATCGACGTGGGGAACCCGGTTATTACATACAACGACCCGGATGGTACCCGCAACGACGTCGGCGCCTTTTACTACGAACAGATTATCCCGCTGCCGGTCGAGTTGACAAGTTTTACCGCTGAAACGACGACGAACGGAGTAATGCTCACCTGGCACACTGCTTCGGAATTGAACTGTTACGAATGGATCATTCAGCGGGACGGCGTCAATGTGGCTTCTTTACCGGGACACGGCACAACGGTGATTCCACAGGTCTACAGCTATCTCGATCCGGTCGGTGACGGATCTTATACCTACCAGCTTAAAGAAGTGGATATCGGCGGTGCGGTCAGCTACTCCGGATCTGTCACGGTGAACGTAGGCAGCAGTCAGGTGGCCGATTTCATACTGCTGCAGAACTACCCGAATCCGTTCAATCCTGAAACCGCGATCGTCTTCACCTTACCTGAAACAAGGCCGGTTCGGCTGTCCGTTCATAATAGCGCTGGTGCATTGATCAAAATCCTGGTCGATGGTTCCCGGAATGCCGGAGCACATAGCATCATCTGGGCTGCAGAAGATCTGCCCAGCGGTGTTTATATCTGCCGTCTGGAAACCGGTGCGCAGAGTGTGTCGAAGACGGTGATTCTTATGAAGTAGGTCCTATCGAATTTCACCAGTACAAACAAATTGGGCTCACCTGCCTGGGTGAGCCCAATTTGTTTTATATCTTTTCGAAAGGGGTCAGAGTGTTCTGGGCGTGTAGCCCGCCTTGCGCAGTTCCTCCATGAGTTTGGCCAGGTCCGTCCCCCGCCGTATCAACGCTCGCTTATCACTATCCCTCTCTTCGATGAAGGATTGCAGACGCTCCTGGAGGAGGAGTTCATCGAGGAGGTGTTGATTGCTGACCTCGAGCCGCACGGGCTCGCCGCCGACGAGCACGTGTGCGGCTTTTTCGTTGATCTCATCGAGCAGATGGAGAGCGTTTGTTGAGAGCGATGTCTGGCTGTGCTCCTCTAAGAAATCCTGCATTTCCTGGATCGTGATACCTTCAGCAAGTCCACGGCGAATAGATGCGCGGTTCAGCAGAATTCTGCCCTTCTGGTCGTCTGTGAACCGGGCCAGGTAGAGTTGTTTTTCCAGCAGAAAATTCCCGGGCACCATGATTTCGAGGTTGGATTGAATCGATAACAGGGTCGGTTCTTCTTTCTGGACGAACGGAACCAGTTCCTTATCGGATCCGATCAGCCAGGCTCCAATTTCAGTTAGACGGAATAGATCGTTGCGCTGGTTTGTGATGGTTGTTGTATCCACCAGACCGATCCAGGATAGGGAACGCTCCAGATTGGACTTTGTAAGACGGTACTTCTCTCGCAGAGGATCAGTAGATACGAAGGGAAGTTCCCCGATGCGAAAAGCCATCTCCCTGTCGCAGAGCAGATCGAAGAAGACTTTGGTTTCGATCCATTGACCGACCGGACAATCCCATAGCATTCTCAGGATCGAGCGTCTCAGGGCGAACACCTGTGTCGAATCTCCCTTTTGAAGAACTCCCTGGAGTGGGCTGGAATCCCGATCGTTCCAGGAGGCGTTATTGCGGTAGAAGGTCCAGAAATCCCGATAGAACGCGGCGACGTTCTGAATTGGCTGGATGTTCTCCACGCGGATCTTCCAGCGCTCCCTGTCCGGATAAACGATATCTCTTTCGTAGGCGTAAAGAAAGAGAAAGTCCAGATAGTGGTAGGCGTCGACGGGACGCCCTTCGAGACGGTCCAGGATCCGCTTCAGGTTTTTCTTGTGCATCCCGCCTTTGCGAATGACGCCAACTTCACAGCGGATGAGGTGTGTTAACAGCTGCTGGAAATCGATCCAAAGAGTGGGCCGTTCTTTGCCTCGGGATTCCAGTGCGAAA
Source organism: candidate division LCP-89 bacterium (assembly GCA_025774735.1). The sequence continues at coordinate 3,045 of JALGZU010000304.1, forward strand.
TCCTCGTCAGGTGGCTTGAATACCGGAATGGTTGGCAGCGAATCGCGATACTTTTCCTTGAAATTATGCCGGATGATGTGTGCCATCTCGCTGGGAAGGCGGTAGAGAAAATGCTTGATCTGCCTCTTACCGATCATTTCGGTTTGGACTTTAATGTCAATCAAACCGAAATCATCTTTCAGTTTCAGCAAGCTCTGTCTCAGGGATTCTTCGTGACCGTCAGTGTTGAACAGGGAGTACTCGTACAGCAGCTCCTCCGGCAATAATCCGTTTGGATGTATCGCTAAAATTTTCAAAAGTTTGCGATCACTCAACTCGAGAGAATCGACGAACCTGCGCAAACGCGACGGGTTGAGCAACTGCGATTTCAACCAGGGGATCACCTGGTGGCTGCGCGCTAGGGATTTCACATCCCCGTCCAGGGCGCGGATGAGGTTGTACAATTGTTCCTTCGATCGCCGGGGAAGCAGAGATCCGTACTTTCCTTCCAGGTAAGATGGTAACTGCAAAAATTCAGCGCAGGCCGACAGAATAAAGAGTCTGGCGGTAGCTTGTGTTCGTGATGATTGTCGGCATTCCCAGATGAGCCCGCGATCTTTCAGAGGAGTGAGTAAATCCCCTAAGGTTTCAGTCTCCTCCATGGGAAACCCTGAGCGCAGCTCCTCCATGGTTAAGAATCCGCTTTCGGATTGCACGAAAAAGAGCAGATCGTAACTGCGTTTGGGCAGGCGATCGAGAATCAGGCCGATGCTACCAGGTTTTTCCATCGCCCGGCGCAACATACCCTGCAGGTCTTCCAGAGGCTGAATCATAGCATTTTCCGACCCGATCCAGTGAGCCGCCATACGCCGGAGGACGTTCTCCCGCAACTGCGATATCCCATCGTTCAGGGCATCGAATCGCGCCTTTTTGAAGACCAGACAGA
>JALGZU010000305.1 GCA_025774735.1 candidate division LCP-89 bacterium
GGGTTGAAGGAATCAACAATTTCCTTGTATTTAATACTTGGAAATACTATTTTTTGCACGTATTATTTTATACAGAGACCAGACAATCTCCACCGTCCCGGGGCCGTATTTCACCCATGATACACGCTGACGGAGGAGAGTCATGAGTTTGGTTCAGGTTCGGGATCTTTGCAAAAGCTATCATCTGGGCGGCAGAGAACTGCCCGTCTTGAAAGGCGTCGATCTGGAGATCGGGAGCGGGATGACCATCGCGGTCACCGGTCCATCCGGCGTGGGAAAATCGACCCTGCTGCACCTGCTGGGTGCGCTGGACCGACCCACACGCGGTGAGATCCAGATAGGCGACGCCAAACTCTGGGAGATGACGGATGACGAACTGGCTCATCTGCGTGCATCGCAAATTGGATTTGTCTTTCAGTTTCACCATCTACTCGCGGAGTTCAGCGCCATTGAAAACGTCTTTCTGGCGGGTTTGATCAACAACGCCCGGAACAATCCCAGAGAAAAAGCCGCCGAGCTGCTTCGGAGAGTCGGGTTGGGTGATCGACTGGATCACAAACCCGGCTGGATCACAAACCCGGCGAACTTTCGGGGGGAGAACAGCAGCGGGTTGCACTGGCCAGAGCCCTTGAAAACGATCCACCTCTGGTTTTGGCTGACGAACCCACGGGCAACCTGGATCGAGGTACCGCTCTCGATCTCCAGGATCTGGTCTTCGAATTGACGGGGGAGCGCAAGATCAGTTTCCTCATCGTAACGCACGACCGTCAGTTCGCGGCTCGATGTGACCGGATATTGGAATTAAAAAACGGCCGGTTGATCGAAGCCACCCCGGAAACATTACTCTGAGGAAGGGAGCGAATCTACAAGCGCCCATGAATTTAGCAGCAGCCTCCATGATGTAAGACCAGGCTATCGGCGGATTTCGGCAGGTAACTATACCAGTCAATCCCCGAGGAGAGCAATGAACAACAAATTTTCCATCCGGGTTCAACAGGTCATACAGCACGCACGCGAAGAGGCACTCCGTCTCGGACATGACTACATCGATACTGAACACCTTCTGCTCGGCTTGTTGAGGCTTTCGGAGGGATTGGCGATCTCCATACTCAGAAACCTCGGCTGCGAATTACAGGAATTGAAGGACTTCATCGAGGATCACGTCGAGGAGTCCGGTGCGACGATGAAAATCGGGAACATCCCTTTCACCAAGCGTGCAGAGAGAGTCTTAAAAGTTTCGTACATAGAAGGTAAGAATTTCAACAGTGAAATTATCGGGACTGAGCACCTGCTGCTGGCTTTAACCAAGGAGGAAGAGGGCATCGGCGCCCAGGTTCTTAATAATTTTAACGTCACCTATGACGCCATCCGTCGAGAACTCGATTCCATCCTGCGCGGTGAAACCACACGGGAAACCCCGAAAGCCAAAGAGAAAGAGAAATCCAAGACGCCCGTCCTGGATCATTTCGGCCGGGATCTGACCCATCTGGCCAAAGATGGCAAGCTGGATCCCATTATCGGGCGGAAGAAAGAGATCGCACGAGTGAGTCAGATTCTCTCGCGCCGCAAGAAGAACAATCCGGTCCTGATCGGTGAACCGGGCGTAGGCAAAACCGCCATCGCTGAAGGCCTGGCTCTGCGCATCGTCCGCCGCGAAGTCTCCCCCATCCTCTTCAATAAGCGGGTGGTGGCTCTGGATCTGGGGGCCATGGTTGCGGGGACCAAATATCGCGGCCAGTTCGAAGAACGTGTGAAAGCAGTCATGAACGAGCTGGAGAAGAACCGCGAAATTATCCTCTTCCTGGACGAATTGCACACTATTGTGGGTGCAGGCTCAGCCTCGGGGTCGCTGGATGCTTCGAATATGTTCAAACCGGCTCTAGCACGAGGTGAGTTGCAGTGCATCGGCGCCACCACGATGGATGAATACCGGCAGAACATCGAGAAGGACGGCGCCCTGGAGCGCCGCTTCCAAAAGGTGCTGGTGGATCCCCCGACCACCGAAGAGACCATCAACATTCTGATGGGATTGAAGGAGCGTTACGAACAGCACCACGGCATCAAGTACACAGACGAAGCCATCCTGGCTTCGGTAACCCTTTCCGAACGCTATATCTCCGACCGCTATCTTCCTGATAAAGCGATTGACGTGCTGGATGAAACCGGCTCACGCCTGCGCATCTCCAACATCGTGGTTCCACCTGAGATCAACGATCTGGAAGGCGCCATCGACAAGATCAAGCAGAAGAAGGAAGATTTAGTCAAGGGACAGGAATACGAGAAGGCCGCTCAACTGCGTGACGAAAAATTAAAACTCGAGAGTAAGTTGCGTACTGCTCGCGAGAAGTGGGAGAAAACCGAAACTCATCCCCTGATCGCCGTTACTGAAGAGGACGTGGCCCAGGTCGTGTCGATGATGACGGGCATCCCGGTCAGCAAGGTCGCTCTCTCCGAAGGCGATAAGCTGCTGAAAATGCGTGAGAGTATCTCGACAAAAATTATCGGTCAGGATGATGCCATCGAGATCATCTCACGGTCAATCCGGAGGACAAGAGCGGGACTTAAAAATCCCAACCGTCCCATCGGATCGTTCATCTTCTTAGGGCCTCCCGGCGTAGGTAAGACCGAGCTGGCCAAGGTCCTGTCGGAATACCTCTTCGAAGACAAGCAGTCCCTGGTTCGCATCGATATGTCGGAGTACATGGAGAAGTTCAACGTCTCCCGTCTCATCGGCGCTCCGCCCGGCTATGTCGGTTACGATGAAGGCGGCCAGATGACCGAGAAAGTCCGGCGGAAACCCTATTCGGTCGTGCTCCTGGATGAGGTTGAAAAGGCTCACCCGGACGTCTTCAACATCCTCCTGCGCGTGGATTTCAAGAACACAATCCTGATCATGACCTCCAACTTGGGGACCCGGGAAGCTACGCAGGCCTCCTCTTATGGTTTCGCTCGCGGTGAAGAAGGACCAAACCAGGATGAGGTCGCCTCCAAGATGCTGGAAGAGACCCAGCGGATCTTCCGTCCGGAGTTCCTGAACCGGTTGGACGAGATCATCGTATTTAAGATGCTGGATAAAAAAGACATCCTGAAGATCCTGGATATCTATATCAACGATATAAACAACCGCTTGGGCGAACACGAATTCACTTTGGGGCTGACGCGCGGTGCGAGGGATCTCATCTGCGAATCAGGGTTTTCCCCCGAGACGGGCGCCCGGCCGCTACGGCGCGCTGTCGAACGCCTGGTCGAAGATCCCCTGGCTGAAGAGATTTTGAAGGGACGCTTCTCACACGGCGCGAAAATCCAGGTAATCCGGAAAGGAAAGGGCCTGGCGTTCCAGACCAAGAAAGCCGCCCCGGCAGAGGATAAACCTGTCGGATAATGCAACGTCATCGCTTCCTGAATCATATTCAAATCTAACGCTATCAACCATTCAAATCCCGACTTTAGAGGCCGGGATTTTTCTTCTCTCAATTGGACCCACCAGTAAAGTTTCAGATTCGATTGGATAGAATGCCAATCTCGCCATGCGGGCACTTGACATTCTCTTTATAATTGCGTATCTTTCACCTTGCCGGTGTTCCGGCCGGCAAAACATCAGGGCAGACAGAACCATCTCGAGAGGTCCACGATGCATCAGCAAGTGGCAGGTTCTGCCTTTTTTATCGCTGCTGCAGTGGTGCTATCCGGTTGCGCAGGCTTGAATCAGAAGGATACATATTACTTCCGGTTTGCCGGCGACAGGACGACCCGCAGCAATGCCCATATGATCAGGGAAGAAGCTGTTTACACGGTGATTGAATTCCTGACCGAGCCAGAAGGTGCCTCCGTTTTCGCCTACGATGCTCGCGATGAAAAAAAGGGATCCTTTCTCGGAAAGACCCCTTTTCACTACAACGCTATGGCATACAATATCACCGAATATGCCGACAAGACCTCAGAATATGACGTCGAGGTATTCCTGCCGCATATCGTCACGAAGAGCATTAACTACGCCAACCCGAGGAACAGCACCGGCGAGATCACATTCACCTTCCTGATTCAGAAAAAGGGTTATCCATCCATCATCGAGCGCGTGCGCGTCGCTGCGACGAATGAAGTGCTGGTGCGGGCGCTGGTGGGCGCCGACATCCGCGGCTACCGTGTAGAAGTGACCTTTGAATGATGAAAGATAAAAACATATAATTCCGCGAGGTTACCATGATTGATCCGCGCTATGAAAAACTGGCGAAAGTTCTAATCCGTTATTCCACCGCTCTGCAGAAGGACGAAAAAATCCTCATCGAAGCCACCGATGCTCCACCGGAAATGGTACAGGCCATCCTGCGTGAAGCCCTGGCAGTCAAGGCGATACCGGTGCTGGAGCTGAAAACGCTGCGGCTGCAGCGGGAGCTGTTTTTGGGCGCCACTGAAGAGCGTATGAAGTTCATCGCAAAAAGTGAACTCGCACGCATGAAGGGTATGGACGCCTGGATCGGCATCCGCGGTTTGCTCAATACCAAAGAACTCTCGGACGTACCTACGAAGAAATTGCAGCTTTATGAAACTCACTGGCTAAAACCGGTTCATTTGCAGCAACGAGTGCGGCATACGAAATGGGTCATTCTTCGAGTTCCGACTTCAAGCATGGCGCAAAATGCCAAGATGTCATCGGACGCCTTCGAGGATTTCTATTTCGACGTCTGCACGGGAGTCAATTGGAAAAAGGCTTCCAGGGCCATGGATCCGCTGGTCGAGCTCATGAACAATACCGACAAAGTGCACATCAAGGGCCCCGGCACGGATCTTACCTTTTCGATCAAGGGCATCCCGGCGATCAAGTGTGATGGTCATCTAAACATGCCCGACCTGGAAGTTTTCACCGCTCCGGTCAAGAATTCCGTCAACGGAGTGCTGCAATACAATACGCCGTCAACACAACGGGGATTTTCCTATGAAAACGTACGGCTGGTCTTCAAGAAGGGCAAAATCGTGGAAGCCACTGCGAACGACACCAAACGGCTGAACGCAATCCTGAACACTGACGAAGGCGCCCGCTTTATCGGCGAATTCGCCTTTGGACTTCACCCCCTTATCAAACAGCCGATGGACGACACCCTGTTCGACGAAAAGATCAACGGCAGTTTTCATTTCACGCCCGGCAACGCGTACGAGGACGAAGCGGATAACGGCAACCGTTCTGCCATTCACTGGGATATGGTTTGTATCCAGACTCCGGAATACGGTGGTGGGGAGATCTACTTCGACGACAAGTTGCTCCGCAAGGACGGCCGCTTCGTGCCGAAGAATCTGCATGGCTTGAACCCGGAGAATCTGGTGGTTAAAGAATAGGAGTCAGGAGCCAGGAGTCAGAATGCTTAGAGCACCGGCAAAGAAGTTTGAGGATCTGATCGTCTGGCAGAAAGCCCATAATTGGATTCTCACGATCTACAAGTTAACTGAATAATTTCCGAAATCCGAGACATTCGGTTTAACGTCTCAGATGAGACGAGCGGCTATTTCAGTTCCTGCCAACATTGCCGAAGGATTCAAGAAGCGTGGGAAACAGGACAAAGCACGCTTTATGAACATTGCGCAGGGGTCACTGGAGGAATGCCGCTACTACCTGATTTTAGTGAGGGATTTGGAATATGGGAAAAAAGAAAAGATTATGGAGAATTTAGAAGAAATCAGTCGTTTACTCGAAGCATATTCCAAATCCATTCTGAATTCTGACTACTGAATTCTGTATTCAAATGTGTTTCGACGTTGAAATCATCACCATCGGGGATGAGATCCTGATGGGGCAGGTTGTGAACACCAATGCTTCTTACCTGGGAGACCGTCTCACGGCCGCCGGCATCTCCGTCGGGTGGCTGACATCGGTCGGAGACGACCGGGAACGGATGCTCCGGGCATTCGGAGAAGCGAAATCGAGAGCCGGCGCCGTCATTATCACCGGTGGATTGGGCCCCACTCCCGATGATCTGACCAAACCCTGCCTGGTGGAGTTTTTCAGCGACCGCATGATCCTGAGGGATGATTTACTGGAAAGAGTAAAGAAGCGTTTCACCGACCGCGGCCTTGAGTTTCCAGAAGCCTCCCGTGGTCAGGCTGAGTTCCCGGATACAGCCGTGGAAATCCCCAACTTCAATGGTACAGCCGTAGGCATCCATTACTCAAGGGAGGGCGTGGAATGGTTTTCCCTCCCCGGGGTGCCCATCGAGATGGGGGAGATGGTGGAAAATTACGTTCTGCCCAGATTGAAGGAAACCGGATTCGGCGAACAGGTTCGAGTGTCGATCCTACGTACGGCCGGTATCGGGGAATCCTCCCTGTTGGAGGGCCTTACCCGATTCGAGGAAGCTTCCGAACTGGTGGAAATCGCCTTTCTGCCCCGGTATTACGGTGTTGATCTCAAACTCACTGCGCGGGGGGATGACCCCAAAGCTCTTACTGATAAAATATCGGCAGCCGAAACGCTGCTCCTGCCAGACATTGCCCCTTTCATGTACGGCCGCGATCGGGAAACTTTGCCTGAGGTGCTGGGTCGTTCCGCCAGAGCGGGAAATTTCCGTATCGCCGTCGCCGAATCCTGCACCGCCGGTCTAATCGCCAAGTTGATCACTGACGTGCCGGGTTCGAGTGATTACTTCGACCGGGGAGTGGTCACCTACAGCAATTCTGCGAAGG
>JALGZU010000306.1 GCA_025774735.1 candidate division LCP-89 bacterium
ATTTCCGGCAGACAGAGTCGATCCGGCTGATTTTCCACTAGTCTTAGGGCTCATAGGTTGTGTTCCCTTGCTTTAGCTGTTTTGTATGTAGTGACCTAGTTTCTCTCGCTTGGTCTTCAGATATCCGGTGTTGCAGGGATTCGCCGGCATTTCGATCGGCACGCGTTCGACGATTTCAAGTTGATACCCCTTCAGTCCTATCACCTTTCGGGGATTGTTGGTGAGCAGTCTAATACGGCGTACACCCAAATCGTAGAGGATCTGGGCTCCGATGCCATAATCTCTCAAATCAGCTTTGAAACCCAATTCGAGGTTAGCCTCCACGGTGTCCTTGCCATCATCCTGAAGCTGATAGGCTTTCAACTTGTTCGCCAGGCCGATACCCCGGCCCTCCTGATTCATGTAGAGCAGGACCCCGCAGCCTTCAGCTTCGATCTTTTCCATTGCCCGAGCGAGTTGGTCTCCGCAGTCGCAACGCAGAGATCCGAATGTGTCCCCTGTCAGGCATTCCGAATGCACACGGATCAGGATCGGTTCCTCGGAGTTGACATCTCCCTTGACCAGCGCCAGGTGATTTTTGCCATCGACAAGGCTGATGTAGTTGATTAACCTAAAATGGCCGTATCTCGTGGGCAAGTTCACCTCAACGGACCGCTCGATTAACGATTCGGTGCGCTTCCGGTACTCAATCAGATCCTTGATCGAGATAAGCTTTAGATCGAAGCGCTGGGCAATCTGAGCCAGCTCGGGAAGTCTCGCCATAGAGCCATCATCGCTCATGATCTCACAGAGGACGCCAGCGGGCTGCAGGTCAGCCAGGCGAGCCAGATCGACGACGGCTTCCGTGTGGCCGGCTCGTTTCAGCACTCCCCCGTCAGCTGCGCGCAGGGGGAAGATGTGGCCGGGCCGGGCCAGATCATCGGGTCTGCTATTCGGGTCCATAGCTGTCAGGATGGTGGTGGCCCGGTCTGCAGCGGAGATGCCGGTTGTCGTATTCTTCACCGCGTCAATGGTGACTGTGAACGAAGTGCCGTGCAGGGCGGTGTTTTTTCCGACCATCAGGTCCAGACCCAACTCGTCGGCACGCTGCGCCGTCATGGGCATGCAGATCATCCCCCGGCCATACTTGCTCATGAAATTGATGGCTTCGGGAGTGACCTTCTCGGCTGCCATGATAAAATCACCCTCGTTTTCCCGGTCCTCATCATCTACGACGACGACGACTTTACCCAGGCCAAATTCTTCGATGGCTTCCTCAATCGAATTCAACTTAATCGTTTCTTCTTTGCTCATCGCAGTCATGTAACCTTATTTTCGAAGGATTGTATTATTTAGAGATTGATCTCACTACGGTTATTCGAATCCCCAGGCCCGAAGTTTGCTTTCATCGATCCCACTCTCTCTGTTCGCCAGCATGGATTCGACGTACTTGGCCAATATATCGACTTCGAGATTGACTTTTCCGCCCAACTTCAAATTTCCCAGGCAGGTGCTCTCCAGGGTCGCCGGGATCAGGGCAACTGTCGCTCTGCCGCGTTCCATCGAGGCGACTGTGAGGCTCACACCCTGCACAGACAGGGAGCCCTTTTCGACGACGTAGCGAATTAACGCATCGGGAACGGTGATGATCAACTCCGCCCCCGTTTCCTTCCGGGTGATGCTGACCACTTCTCCGATGCCATCGACATGGCCCTGAACGAGATGCCCACCCAGCCGGTCACCGAGGCGGAGGGCTCGTTCGAGATGAACACGGTCTCCGACATTCGCTATCCTGAGCGTGCTGCGCTGCATAGTTTCAGCGGATACGCTAAAGTTGAAACCTCCGCCATCATACTTTTCGACGGTGACACAGACGCCATCCACAGCGATACTCTCCCCCATCTCGTAATCTCCACTCTCGAAGTGACACTCGATACGGAATGCCATGCCCTCACCGCGGCTGCTTCGAAGGGCGATTCTTCCTGTGGTCTCAATCAGACCGGTAAACATCATTCAGACCCTGTGCTGATTGTTAGTAAAGACCGGGCGCATCCAGGTAGCCAGATCGGGGCCGTAGGCTCTGCGCTTATGAACGGTCAACTTTACAGATTGTGCCAAACTCTCTACACCCAAAGGGGCGATACTGGGTATTCCGTCTCCACCGATTAAAAGCGGTGCGCTGACGACGACCAGCTCATCGACCAGGTTGCACCGGATGAACGAACTGGCTACGTTGGCTCCCCCCTCGACCAGAACGTAGAGAATGCCCCTCTGTGTCAATTCTTCCAGCAGCGCGTCCAGATCCAGAGTCCCGTCTCCCGCTGGCGGCAGCCAGATAAAATCCGCGCCCCGGCGTTTCAATTGGTCGGCCTTTTCATACGAGGGGTACGGCCGTGTGGCGATGATGACGGGATTCGAATCGACCTCAAATAGACGTGCACCGGGAGGCAGACGCAAGTCAGTGTCGAGGACAATGCGGCGCGGATTGGGTCCTCTGACATGGCGGACGTCCAGCTTAGGATTATCCGCCAGCGCCGTGCGTATGCCGATGAGGACCGCATCATGTTCCGCCCGCAAACGGTGAGCCAGCTTTAGACTGGACGGGCTGCTGATCCAGCGTGCATCCCCTGATGACGTGGCGATACGCCCATCCAGGCTCTGGGCCATTTTAAGCGTTACCCAGGGCTTGCCGTCCGAACGAAACTTGAGGTAGCCCCGGTTCAGCTCCCGGGTAGCGTCCTCGAACACGGGACCGCTGACTTCAATCCCGGCTTCCCGCAGCTTTTTTAGACCCTGACCGTTGACGAACGGATTGGGATCGATCATGCCGTAGACCACGCGCCGAATCCGTGACGACACGAGAAGGTCAGTGCAAGGCGGTGTCTTCTTTCCGCTATGACAACAAGGTTCCAGATTGACGTATAGCGTGGATTCAGCCGCCTGTTTCGCCGTCACTTTGCTCAGGCAATCCACTTCGGCGTGCGGTTGTCCGAAGGCGCGGTGATAGCCCTGGGCCAGCACCCGCTCCTTTTTCACCAGCACTGCACCGACGCGTGGATTGGGACTCGTTGCACCGATCCCCTTGCGGGCTTGTGCCAGAGTCATTCGCATGTAATGTTCGTCGGAATTCACAGGCATAGAACGAGAAAACCCCAAAAGAGTCTACTTTTGGGGCGTATTTGGGCGCATATAACCACTATGCCGCCGTCCACTCCCATCCGGACTGTCACCGTCGGCATCGGAATTTCACCGATTCAGTCCCCGTGAGGGGAGTCGCGGGCTTTCACCGCCGGTGGGGACTTTCACCCCGCCCCGTAGACAAGCTGCGAAGTGTAATATATCAGTTTGCAAGACCGAAGTCAAGTAAAATAGAGATTTTCCTCTTTGCGCTCACTACTGGATTGAGGATAGGGGAATTATCCGCCTGTCCTCCGTGGAAATCCAGATCTCCCCATTCAGATAGCTGATACCGGCAACCAGGCTGTCCATCAGAACCATTTCCTCGATCTGGACCCAGGAGGGAGTGAAAACCTCAATATAATCAGCCCCGGACAGGTCCGAAGAGAGGACAAAGAGAGAGTCGTACAGCTCACTGGCACACATAGACCGGAACGCCAACCGCTCAGGGATCTCGACCTGCTCAATGGTCTGCAGCGACAAATCGACCGGATCCAGGGCACAAACGTTTATGATACCTTCCGACCTCCATAATAGCGCCGCATAGTCCGACCCGGGCAGGGCCAACAATGCTCCCGCCTCCCAGCCGATAAAGCCGGATCCCAACCAATTCATGGCGAGGTACTCCCCGAACGGCGTCACACGCAGTAACAATCCGATTTGCGAGAACATAAAAAGGTCGCCATCGCCGGCGGCGATCGAGATGTATCCCTGCCCGTTCATCTGCAGGTTATACATGGAAGACGGTTCACCCACCGAATCGAAGGAATAGAGGTTAATCCGGCTTCCATTGCCTTCGCTCCGCTCCGGTCATAGTTCGTCAGATAGAACCGGTCATTCAAAACGGTCAAATCGTTGAAGGGATCGTTACCGGTGATGACGGGTCCGGGATTAACGGTTCCTTCTAAACCTGTATCGCATCCGAATATTATGAGTACAATCAATAAAACTGCGATTGCATATATTCTATTCACCTTCATGTCGGATCTCCATC
>JALGZU010000307.1 GCA_025774735.1 candidate division LCP-89 bacterium
GCGGTGCTTTTTTTATTGAACAGGGCGATCCGCCGGGTCGCCTCAGCTGTTTATCGTCTATTTCATCAGCACCATCTTACCGCTGGCGCTGAAGTCGCCTGCCTCCAGCCGATAGATGTAGATCCCGGAAGAGAGATATGAACCGTCGAAGGTCATCTCATGGGATCCCGCTTGCCTCCAGGAGTCTTGTAAGGGTGATTGGATGCGTCGCCCAAAAATATCATACACCCCAATCGTCACCCAACTTGCCACCGGCAGCTCAATTCTAAACGTCGTCACCGGATTGAAGGGATTGGGGAAGACGGGATGAAGGGCGAATTCTCGAGGCTGACCGTAATTGTGGCTGGTGATGCCGACAACGCTGTCGAATCGAATCAAATAAACGTCAGCATTCCCCGCTCCGAATGATTCCGTGCCCCCTACGACGATAAAGCCCCCATCCTGGGTCTGCTGGACACAATAACCGTCATCGACATCGCCTCCCCCAACAGTACAAGACCAGATTTCGACTCCGTAAGAGTTTGTCCCGATCAGGTAAACGTCCGAAGATCCCGCGCCGAGGGAATAGGTTCCTCCTGCGACGACGTACCCCCCGCTCTGGATTTGACAGACGCTGTATCCCTTATCCATTCCCACCCCGCCGAAAGTTTGACTCCAGACGGCGCCTCCTGAAGGATTCGTCTTGATCAGGTAAACGTCCGAGCTTCCCACGCTGAACGAATCGGTATAGCCCGCAATGATATACCCTCCATCTTGAGTCTGCCGGACGCTATAGCCGACATCATCTGAAGTTCCCCCGAACGTCCGGGTCCACAAGGTATCGCCGGCAGCGTTCGTTTTGATCAGGTAGACGTCATAATCTCCTGCACCGAATGAATAGGTGGAGCCGGTGATGATGTAACCTTCGTCCGCGGTTTGCTGGACGCAGAAACCCCGATCAGTTGAACCGCCCCCCACTGTCTGAGTCCAGGTTTCATTTCCTAATTGATCGGTTTTAATCAGGTAGACATCCGAAGCGCCCGCACCGTAGGAATAGGTTTCTCCCGCGATGATGTAGCCCCAGTCCGGGGTCTGCTGAACGTTCCAACCGTAATCGTTCAGACCGCCCCCGTACGTGCGAGTCCAGGTCGTGTCTCCGGATGCATTATATTTAAGCAGGTAAACATCTTTGCCCCCTGCGCCGTAAGAGCTGGTACCTCCGGCGACAATGAAGCCTCCATCCTGAGTCGGCTTAACGTCATAGCCGTAATCTGAGCTGGATCCACCAAAAGTCCGGGTCCAGATTGTATCTCCGGCAGCATCCGTCCTGACCAGATAGCCGTCCTGTCCTCCCGCGCCGAAGGAATTGTTAACGCCGGTCAGGATGTAGCCTCCGTCCGCCGTTTGCTGTACATCGTAGCCCTCGTCATAGTTCGTTCCACCGAAAGTTTGAGTCCAGAGCGTATCCGGTGGCTGGGCGCCGGCCACCGTCAGCAGAACTGAGGGAAGGAGGAAGAGAGCTGAGATGATATTTTTCTGCAGCATGGTTCTGACCCTCCACTTAGTGTTTGTCAGCCTGGAAGATGATCCGATTCTCGCAATCTAACACAAACCTCAAGAAATGCAACCATTAAATAAAAAAAGACGGAACGAAGGTCTATCTTTTTGAAGAAGCCATATTCGTTAATCACTTCAGCAGCACCATCTTTCCAGAGGCGGTGAAATCACCCGTCTGGAGACGATAGATATATATCCCCGAAGTCAGAGGTGATCCATCGAAGGTGGCCTGATGGCCGCCCGAGTCCCGGAAACCGTCCACCAATTGCGTCACCAACCGCCCGGAAAGATCGTACACCGACAGGTTCAACCTGCCTGCGGCCGGTAGCACGTAACTGATGGTGGTGGTAGGATTGAAGGGATTGGGGTAGGCGGAGTACAAGGCAGTATTAACGGGTAGAATTTCGGTAGATTGCCGAATCCCAGTTGCTGATCCACCCAACCGGATGAGATAGAGATCTTCGTAACCATATGCGTAGGAATTGGTCACACCCGCCGCGATGTACCCTTCGCCTGAGGTCTCTATAATTTCAAACATGATGTCTTCTGCGGTGCCGCCAACGTCCATGGTCCAGAGTGTATCACCGACGCCGTCCGTTTTGATGATGAAGCAGCTGGTTCGGCCGGGAGAATCAAAATATCCTTCACCGCAAACGATATATCCGCCCTCGGTGGTCTGCCGCACACAATATCCCCAGTCATTCCCGTCACCACCATATGTCTGTCCCCAATCGATATTTCCAGTTTCGTCGACCTTGATCAGCCAGACGTCCGAGTCCCCGAAGTTTTCTCTCTTTCTACCTACTATAATGTAACCTCCGTCTGCCGTTTGCCGGACGCATTCGCCCTCTTCCTGATCGGTAGTAACTTCGCCGAAATCTCTCACCCATTCAGCATTGCCATTTTGGTCGGTCTTTACCAGGTAAACCTGGTCGTAGTTCGATCCGAGAAACTGCGTTCCACCGACCAAGATATAGCCTCCATCGACGGTCTGCTGAACGCTCTTTCCTGTCATGTAGCCCTGCCCTGACTCGCCGAAGGTTTTCGTCCAGGTCGTATCTCCATTAGCATCAGTCTTGATGAGATAGGTGCATTGGTAATTAGCTCCGAACGATTCCGTCTTTCCTACTATAATATATCCTCCATCGTCCGTCTGCTGCGTCTCCCAGGCATCATCGTATTCATCTCCACCGAAGACTTTGAACCACGAGCTGTCGCCGTTAGTGTCGGTCTTCATAAGGAAAATGTCCTCGTCATAGGGATCGCCCCAGGATCGCGTAGTACCCGTGACGATATATCCTCCATCATCGGTCGGGCGAATGCAGAAGGCCTGGTCAGACTCACCAAAGTCATACGTCTTGGTATAGACAGTATCACCTGATGCATCGATTTTAAGCAGCCAGATAGCCGCAGGACCACCGTAGACAAGAACTCGAAAGCCAGCAACCATGAAACCTCCGTCATCGGTCTGGATAACGCTGTAGGCCCGTTCATGAAAGGACGATCCGAAGACACTGGTCCAAAGAGTGTCGGGCGCTTGCGCAAAGAGGGCGGCGGGCAGGCAGAGGAGGATCAGTGAAATGGTTAGAGATATCTTCATTTCAGGCTCCGAGTTAATGACGATTTCAATGTAATATAGCAAGCTTTCTGAATAATATCAAGCAAAAAAGGGCGAACCGCTGTTCGCCCTAAATGCGTTAGTTGAATTGCAATCGGTGAACGGCTACTTCATCAGCACCATCTTACCGCTGGCCGTGAAATCACCCGCCTGCAGTTGATAGAGGTAGATGCCGGAGGCGAGGTCGGAGGCGTCGAATGTGACCTCGTGGACGCCGGCATCGCGGTAGCCGTTCGCCAGCGTGGAGACGAGGCGTCCGTTGATGTCGTAAACGGTCAACAGCACCTTGTCCGCCTCGGGTAGAGCGAAGCCTATAGTGGTGGCCGGATTGAAGGGATTCGGATAACAGCCCAGCAGGGCGAAATCAACCGGGGAATTCGAATCGATTACTTCTTCGAACGGTTCGCCGTCGTTCAGCCAGTCGGAGATAGGATCAGAAGATCCATCCGAGATCACCTGTTTTTCGAACTGGAAGGAATCCTCAGCCCAGACAATGTTGGGATAAGAGCCCATGTAGGCGGTGTAGGAGTAATTCCCGGAGGGGGCTCCTGCAGGCACGTTCTGGGTGCGGTCGCGGTCGAGGGATTGACTGCCCGGCAGAGTCAGGTTGACGGGGCCCAACACCGGACCGTAGGGGCTGCCGTTGGGCAGGGTGACCATGATCCAGGCATCGAAGGTGCTGGGAACGGGATCGAGATTGGCCAGGTCGATGTTGAAGTCGAAACTACCGCCTGAAGCGGGGATGATAATAGGGGGATTGTAGGGCGTCAGGGTGACCTCAAGATTTGGGACGACCAGTGTC